>JAQTOL010000436.1 GCA_028748945.1 Paludibacter sp. | reverse complement strand
TTGTTGTATTGGTGTGTTCCAAAAGATAACTGAATTCTGCATTTTTAACGCTGATAAGTAACGACATAATGGCAAGCCTCACTTGAGAATGTAATAACGGATCTAATTCGCTGAACATACAATTTAGCTTTTACGTTTTGAAAAAAGGATATGACCTGGAATAACAAAAGCCACCAACCAGGCAATGGCTTCCAGTAAAAATTGTTCGTTTAATTTCAAATACGAACAACCCAAAGCCAGTAAACCAAAAATGATTCCACCAAAAACAACCGGCTTATACCTGATTATTCCACCGGTAATAACAATTGCCAGGGCTATGAACACCATAAAAACAGGATGTTGTAATTCAAAGTTTACTGAATGATTAACGTTATTTATTATCATATTGGTTATTGAAAAGCAAACCAAGAGTGATATCCAAACATAGCGCAATGAAATTCCGATATAGGTTTTTACTTTTGAATGCTGCTTTATCAGATAATAAATGCTGAAGCCTAAAGTAAAAACAGTAAATGCAATTCCAAAATAGTCGATGGCAGTTTTAATTTGGTGTGTATAAACAATTTTCTGTAAAACAAAACTCATCATGCGGGTATAGAACATATACCAACCCCACAGGATAAATAATATACCATCGTTTTTAAGTCTCTTTTGGGAAACCTGTATCATTTCCCTGATCACCTTCATCGATTGACTTTCGTCAAATGTTACTGAATCTTTTTGAATTGTTTCCATAATATTTAAGTTTAATAATATAACTAGTTTGCGTTACAAACTTAATTCAGTTTGCAACACAAACCAAATATATTAAATATATTTAGTTTATTTTAAATTTTGATTGTTACCCAATTTCTATTCAAACGATTCTCAGGTTGGGTTAGATTCAAATATTGATTGATAATTCAGGACAAAATAAAAAACTTCTTGGTCTGTTTTAATTAGGATATTATACATTTACAAAAAAAATTACTCCTGAAAAAATACAATATATAATTTTCTATCAAAACACCTCATATTTAAAATATTGAGTTATAATTATCGAACAATTTTAATGCCTTTTGGAGCTTCAATTTTTGAAACAATTTTACCGTTTATCATTTCGTGTCTGATTGAAATTACTCCCAAAGGAGTCGGATACGTTCCTTCGACCCATAGCAAATCACCTAAATGAGGTTCAATGCGAACGACTTTACATCCCGGTTCCAAAACCTGAACTCCAAGCACATAACGGCTTAACCAACTCGTTGGACCAGAAGACCAGCCATGACAGAAACTATGTCGAAAACCGGGATAGCAGTAAGCGCCAAAATCACCATGAATATCTTTTTTACCCGGTTGAGGCATTTCATCCAAATGGGTTGAACCGGCCATCCATTCCAGGTTAAAATCTTCCCAAAAAGTAGTCGCTCCCATATCGAGCATTCCACCCCAATACTGACGAATGATATTCAATGATTGTTTATATTCATCGGCAAGAGCCATTACATCAAGCATATACAACCCATAAAACGTCGAAAAGTTTTTAGCTCCACCGACAGTCACAACCTGATCACAAGCCTGTTTTGGGTCTTTTAATCCGGCAATTGCCATCAAAGCAGCCGCTTGTTTGAGGTTATTTGGTTCCTCAGTTTTCAGATGAAGCCGGACAATGGTATTTTTACAAACTGTTGCATGAGTCGAATCGTCCAGAAAATGACATAATTTTTGAGCATCCTGCAAACCCCAGACAGCTAAAGCACGATTTCCAGATTCGATCCCTAAAGCATTCGGAGATGATGGCCAGTCGAGAAATTGCCGCTTAGACAGATTCATGTTTCCATTCTTATCAATTCCTTTGCTTATTAAGTCCACGAGCCCTTTGATATAGTCTCCATGTTTTTTAAGAAATGTGAGATCTCCATTTTGCATATACCATTCGTATTGAATAATCAGATACCACATGGAATAGGCACTGATGTTATTCATCCAACCCGGCAAAGGAAATTGCTCACAGGCTAAATTCAGGCTTTTAGGGACTACATCATTGTATCCAAAAACACTTGAAATTGTAGAAACTTCAGGATGCATATCTCCGATCCAAACCAGTCTGTCCCGTTTAATTCCATCCCACAAGAATTCCTGCATATTCAAATGGACAGTGTAAGCTCCTGTCATCCAGATATCATTCAACCGTTCATCGTTGCATTTAAAAGAACCTAGATAAGGAATATTCCTGTAACGAAGAATAGCACTTATTTCTTTAATATGAATGGTGGTGGCAGGTTGCAATAAATCCAAACGAACAAACCGAAAGCCTGTATTTCCAAGCTCGATTGAACCATCCCGGGGAATTTCAATAACAATATCACGCTTGGCATGATCGTCGGTTGAGAAACCTACTTTCCATTCACTGTTATTTGTTGTGCTGCAACATTCTCCTACCGATTCACCAAACCGGATGCGCACCAGTGATGGTTCTCTCCGATTGGAAGAACCCAGTACCAATTTTAAACCCCCTTGTATTTCTTTTCCATAATCTAGAATAACAGAAGCAGTATCAGTTTTGGTAGAGCTAAATTCACACATGTTTTTTTTACCCATTTTCGCTTGTTCATTACCCGGAATTAGTAAAAACTTTTCATCATTTATCAATGAAGAATCCGGATTATTCATCCATACAATACGTTGAGGAGTAATGTAAACACGGGTCAATTCATCAACATGCATTGAATTCTTCTGTTTATCAAAAACCGGAGGAATTTGTGCCTTTAATCCAAATGCAATTGCTACCGCAATAACTAAAAAAGTTATTCGTAGTAAAGTTGTTTTGCATTTCAGTCGATTTTTCATTTTAATAAATTATTTACGTTTCAACCATTTCTCCGGTACTGGGATGACGCATATATTCATCGAATGATTATCAGCAGAAAGCATGGCCGACTGAATTTCAATCCGGGTACCGTCAGGACTAAAAGTAGGATGCGGATGATCGGCAGCAGTAGCTTTATGACCGGTTGAGAGAAGCATCATTTCATGTGATTTCCGATCTATAAGATAAATATTCCTTGCAAAATCATCGCCAACTGCAAAACGTTTATCTGCAGAACCGTTCACATGCCAAAAACCGCTTCCCGATGGAGTTTGTCCGACAATTGTCATTTCGCGGGTATTGATGTTCACGATTCCCAATCCGGAAGGTTTTTCGCGTGTTCCGCATTCGCCCCATTCGGTATCTTGTCCGGGATTGACACCGTAGACTCCGGTGCCGT
>JAQTOL010000435.1 GCA_028748945.1 Paludibacter sp. | reverse complement strand
GGAATCCATTCCAGCATTGCCGACAATGTAGCGTTGCCTATTTTCCCGCTTACAGCATTGGGAGCCAATATTTGTTGGAATATTTCAGACACATTTTTATGGGAAGCGGCTGTTTTTGATGGGACACCCGATGATTTTGAAACAAATCCTTATAATATGGAATGGAAATTGAGTAAAAATCAGGGTTTTCTTGCTGTCACCGAATTTCAGATTAAAAAAAGTTTTATAAAGGGAAAATCAGGGTCGTATAAATTAGGCGTTTACTATCATCTACATAATGACACAATCGATACAGAACAAAAAAATGGGGGTTTCTATTTTGTCGGAGATCAGCAAATCAACAATAAGCTATCTGTTTTTTCTCAAATAGGACTTAGTCCCAAACGGATGAATAAAAACAACCGGTATTACAGCATTGGTTTAAATTACAAAGGTCTGATTAATAAAAGGCCGGAAGATCAGTTTGGTATGGCAGTAGCATATGCAGCTATCGATGGAAATAGTATTGGCAGTGAGACAGTTGTAGAACTAACCTATAAGATTGAAATAAATGAAAATATCTATGTAAGACCGGATATTCAGTATATTATTCATCCGGCAGGAACAGCAGATAAGCTGGACAATGCACTGGTAGGATTTATTCGTTTTGGCGTTGATTTTTGATTTCTTGCAGATACTTTCCTGAAAATGGGAAGAAAATAATTCGTTTAAATTGTAATTCTAATGATAACAAATAACACACATCTTTCCGATATCAAAACAGGCGGTGAGGCCATTATAACCAAAGTACTCGGTCATGGAGCCTTTCGCAAGCGCATAACCGAGATGGGTTTTGTAAAAGGGGAGAAAGTAATTGTAATTAAAAACGCACCTCTACAGGATCCCGTGGAATACGAAATTATGGGTTACAAAGTTTCACTTCGCAGAAGTGAGGCTGAGTTGGTGGAGGTCGTTTCGGTAGAAGATGCAGCAAGCTTATCTGAGATTAAATTTCAGGGAACCATTGATGATGAAACTCTAAAAGTTTCGGCACTGGAAAAAGGGAAAGTGATTAATGTGGCTTTGGTTGGGAATCCTAACTGTGGTAAGACCACCCTGTTTAATTATGCCTCCGGTTCACATGAACGTGTTGGAAATTACAGTGGTGTAACTGTTGATGCCAAAGAAGCAGTACTAAAAAAGAATGGTTACACATTTAAAATTGTAGATTTACCCGGAACTTATTCTATCACGGAATATTCGCCGGAAGAACTTTTTGTGCGTATGCATATCACTGAGAAGATGCCGGATATAGTGATAAATGTCATCGATTCTTCCAACCTGAAGCGCAATCTTTTCCTGACTACACAGTTGATTGATATGAATATAAAGGTGGTCATCGCTTTGAATATGTATGATGAACTGGAGAAAAAAGGAGTTACGTTCGATTACGAAGGATTAGGTAAGATGATGGGTATCCCGATTATACCTACTGTTGCATCGAAAGGCAAAGGGGTGGATGAATTGTTTGATAAGCTGATCGATGTGTATGAAGATCGTGATCCGAGTGTCCGGCACATTCACATAAATTACGGCCCGCTGATCGAAGAGGCGATTAAAAAGATACAGGATGTCATTTGGAAGAACCCGGAAATAACGGATAAATTATCGTCCCGCTATGTGGCGATAAAATTGCTCGAAACGGATAAAACGACTCTTTCACAATTAAGTGAATTCAGTAATTATGAACAAATAAAAGAATTGACCGAACGCACCATTGCAGGGTTGGAAAAAGAATACGGCGAACGCTCCGAAACCATTATTACCGATGCCAAATACGGTTTTGTTGATGGTGCGTTGAAAGAAACCTATCGTGAACCGAAGAAAGATCGTTACAAAATCAAACGAGAACTGGATGATCTGTTGACCCACAGAGTCTGGGGTTTTCCTATTTTCCTGTTTTTAATGTGGTTGATGTTTCAGGGCACTTTTACCCTGGGTAGTTATCCCATGGAATGGATTGATTCCGGTGTCGGTTTATTAAGTGATTGGTTGAAAAATATAATGCCTTTAGGTGCTTTGCGCGATTTGGTTATTGATGGAATTATTGGTGGAGTGGGTGGTGTAATCATCTTCTTACCTAACATTATGATATTATTTTTCTTTATCTCGTTAATGGAAGATACGGGATATATGGCCCGTGCTTCTTTTATAATGGATAAATTAATGCACAAGATCGGATTACACGGTAAATCCTTTATCCCGCTTGTCATGGGGTTTGGTTGTAATGTTCCGGCTATTATGGCTACACGTACATTGGACAACAAAAAGGATAGAATTCTGACAATGATTATTACGCCTTTTATGTCCTGTAGTGCACGTCTTCCGGTTTATGTGTTGTTGATTTCTGCTATATTTCCACAAAATCAGGGATTGGTATTATTTACAATTTATTTGTTTGGTATTATGTTGGCAGTATTCACTGCGTTAATTATGAAAAGGATTGCTTTTGCAAAAAAAGAAGTGCCATTTGTTATGGAATTACCGCCATACCGTATTCCGACAATGAAAAATACGAGCCTTCACATGTGGCATAAAGGGCAGCAATACCTCAAAAAAATGGGAAATGTTATTCTGTTGGCTTCCATTTTGATCTGGGCTTTGGGTTATTTCCCCCGTAATATTGAATACAGTAAAAATTATGATGCCCGGATTACGAACATACAATCAAACAAGCAACTTGCACCCAATGACAAAGCCGATAAATTATCGCAACTGGAAGCTAGCAAAGAATCGGAACGACAGGAAAAATCTTATATCGGTCAACTGGGACATGCTATTGAGCCTGTAATCAGGCCACTGGGCTTTGATTGGAAAATGGGTGTAAGTATAATTACCGGATTAGCTGCCAAGGAAATTGTGGTGAGTACCATGGGGATTCTCTATCAGGCAGATCCGAAGGCTAATGGAACTTCAGGTACTTTAAAACATAAAATTATAGAACAAACCCACAATAGTGGAAAGCATATAGGGCAGAAAGTATTCACACCGCTGGTGAGTTTTGGGTTTATGCTCTTTGTTTTAATCTACTTTCCCTGCGTTGCGGTGATTGCTGCCATTAAAAAGGAATCGAGTTGGGGTTGGGCGGTATTTACCATGGTTTACACCACTGCTATTGCCTGGCTTGTCGCTTTTGCAACTTATCAGATAGGAAGTTTGTTTTTATAAGGGAACCCCTACCCCCTAAAGGGGAACTGAGTTACTTTCGTC
>JAQTOL010000434.1 GCA_028748945.1 Paludibacter sp. | reverse complement strand
ACAGTATTTCTGGAATCTCAGGGAGACTGAAAGTTGGTTTGCTACTGATGCACATGTGTTGAATGAAACGACGATTCTTGTCCCTTCCGGTGAGCAATATCGTCCGGATCGTGTGTTGATTAAAGGAAATAAAGCGACCGTGGTGGATTATAAATTCGGTGATAAGGAAAGTAAAACCTATCTTCAACAAGTAAAAAACTATATGGACTTAATTACTGAAATGGGCTATCAGACACAGGGCTTTGTGTGTTATGTCAGTTTAAGGAAGGTGGAGAAGGTAGGGTAAGTGTGTACCTTTTTTTACACACTTACTATTTTTGAGATTGTTTTCAATTTCTCCAGTCAACTGCTTTATAGAGATTAATCTGGTTACAAAACAAGTTCAGTATCTTTAATATGTTTCGCAAAGTATCTTATTTACCAAAATCCATCCATGAAATCACTTTAACTCCTGCTCTTTTTTGAGAATCAGTTCCTGTGTATACCAACGTTTTTGTCAAAGAATCATTTTTTGACAGGTTTTCAAAATACTGCAGTCCTTTGAATAAATCGGACATTATTGTTTGAGTAGATTTGAACTCTATTAAGCTTAATGTTAAGTCATCCTGTACAATTAAGTCAACTTCATGTCCTGCTGCGTCTCTCCAAAACCATATATCTTGTACAATATTTTTATGATACATTCGCTTTACAAACTCAGCTACCATCATATTTTCGAACAAACTACCTTTAATCGGATGTGTTTGAATTTGATTGGGGTTATTTATTTTTAATAAATAGCAAAGCAGGCCCGTATCGTAAAAATATAGTTTTGATGTTTTTACAATTCGTTTACTGAAATTTTCGTGTAATGGTTGAAGCGTGAAAAGTATGTAACTGTTTTCCAACGCTGAAATCCATGATTTTGCCGTCGGTTGAGAAATCCCGCATTCGTTAGCAAGTGCATTCATATTTAAAAGTTGTCCGGCCCGGGTAGCGCACAAACTCAAAAAATTCTGGAATAACCGGATATCTTTTATAGAGATTAGTTCACTCACATCGCGTTGAATATATGTTTGGACATAATTTGAATAAAATGTACGGGATGCAATATTTCTGTCGTAAATAGCAGGATAAAATCCATGTATCAGATTCTCTAAATAGTTTTCATTTAATAACCCGGATGATTTTAATTCCTGAATGTCAAATGGAAATAGCTTAAAAATGGCTACTCTACCTGCGAGGCTTTGAGTAATATTCCGCATTAAGTGAAAGTTTTGCGATCCGGACAATATAAATTGTCCCATTAAACCACTTTCATCCACCAAAGTTTGAATGTAAGAAAACAAGGATGGCACTCGTTGAACCTCATCCAGAATGACGGATTTAGAGTACTTATCCAGAAAGCTGTTAGGATCAGTTTCTGCAAAATTTCTTGTATCAGGATTCTCTAAACTTACGTATTGAAAATCAGGAAATATAGTTCTTAATAGTGTTGTCTTTCCAGACTGGCGTGGTCCGGTTACGGCAAGTACGGGGTACTTACTTATTAAATCACGTATCGGGCTTATTATTTCTCTTTTAATATTCATATCATGTCTTTTTTCAGTTGCAAATATATGCTATATTTTGAAATTACACAATATGAATTTTGAAATTACGTACTATTAACTTTGAAATTACATCTATTTAATTTAGGATTTGTGTTCCGTATTTTGCTGTGAATTATGTGACTATTGTCAAGTTTATAGAGTTAATGGCATTTATTGAATGAATTTATACTAATTTGTAGGTTAAAACAAATTCGGTTTCCGTTTCCTGGCTTCTTCCATACTTAACAGGTCCGGTTTTTTTGTTTGTTTCAGACGCAGGGCTTCATATTCTTGTGCTATTCCAGCAGTATAGGCTGCCTGATTTGCTTTACTCATTAGTTGTGCCACAACAAAAGTATTTACCGATGCATCTTTCACGTAAACTACCGGTCCTTTGTAATTCGGAGCAATTTTCACGGCTGTATGAATCTTTGAAGTCGTAGCTCCGCCGATTAATAAAGGAATTGTCAAGCCGGCTTTCTGCATTTCGGCTGCCACGATGGTCATTTCTTCCAACGAAGGTGTAATTAATCCGCTCAAACCAACTATGTCCACCTTTTCCTCGATGGCTCTGCGAATGATTGTTTCGGTAGGTGTCATTACGCCCAGGTCGATTACTTCAAAATTATTACAGGCCAACACTACAGCGACAATATTTTTTCCGATATCGTGCACATCACCTTTTACAGTGGCAATCAGGAATTTTCCAGCTGATGAACTTTGTCCCGGAACTTTTTGAGCTTCAATTTCAGGTTGAAGAATAGCCACTGCTTTTTTCATGGTTCGGGCTGTTTTTACCACTTGCGGTAAAAACATTTTTCCGGCACCAAACAGATCTCCAACGATATTCATTCCACTCATTAAAGGTCCTTCAATAATTTCTATCGCAGTATCAAATTGTGTCAGTGCTTCAGCTAAATCTTCTTCCAAAAAATCGCTGATGCCTTTTATCAACGCATATTCCAACCGGCCTTGCAGTGGACGTGAGCGCCATTCGTCGACTTTTTCAATTTTTTCGCCTGAAGCCTGATTCTTTATCTTTTCGGCTAAATCTATCATTCGTTCAGTCGCATCGAGACGACGGTTCAGAACAATATCTTCCACATGTTCTAATAATTCGGGTTCAATGTCCTGATATATTCCCAACATGCCGGCATTTACGATACCCATGTCCATGCCTTCTTTTATGGCGTAATACAAAAATACGGTGTGAATTGCTTCACGTACAGCATCATTTCCACGGAATGAGAACGAAAGATTACTCACACCACCACTGATTTTGGCATAAGGTAAGTTTTCTTTTATCCAGCGGGTGGCATTCAAAAAATCAACGCCATAATTACTATGTTCTTCAATACCGGTTGCAATGGCTAATACGTTTGGATCGAAAATAATATCCTGGGGTGGAAATCCAACTTTATCAACTAATAAGCGATAGGCTCGTGTACAAATTTGCTTTTTTCGCTCCAGACTATCGGCCTGACCCTTTTCATCGAATGCCATAACAATAACAGCTGCACCGTATGAACGAATCTTTCGGGCTTTATTCAGAAAATCTTCTTCGCCTTCCTTCAAACTGATTGAATTGACAATACATTTTCCCTGCAGGCATTTCAATCCTGCTTCTATCACTTCCCATTTCGAAGAGTCAATCATAATGGGAACACGCATAATTTCAGGCTCCGAAGCCACG
>JAQTOL010000433.1 GCA_028748945.1 Paludibacter sp. | reverse complement strand
GGCGTAATCCACGTTATTTCAGAAGTATTAAATCCATCTCAACTAACATCAATTGAGGCGATAGCTAAGGACTCCACATTTTCATTGTTTTATAAGGCGTTGCAATTAACCCGGCTTACCGACAAACTATTACTAACCAAAGACGAGAATTATCATTGGGAAGATTATAAATCATTGTTAACGCCACCATTTACTCAGGGAGGTGGTTCTGTTGACGAATTACCTTTATCCAGAAAATTCGGATTTACTTTATTAATGGAAAGTGATGCCACTTACAGGGATAAATATGGGATTACCAATATTGAGCAGTTAAAGGCAAAAGCAAAAGAAATTTACGATCAGGTTTACCCCGAAGATGCCGGTATTACCGACATTACAAATCCGAGAAACAGCTTGAACAGATTCATCGCTTATCATATGATCAACAAACAGTTGAGTTATTCAAAATTCATAAATGACTATGACACTCAACACATGATTAAAACATATGACATGTATGAATATATTGAGACAATGTGTCCAAACACTTTAATGGAAGTACGGATAGTAAGATCGGTTCCGGGTGCAAATTTCATAAATATGGTAAACTCTACCGATGATGCTGTTCAGATTGTCAAAAGTAATTCTGATAATGATGCCACAAATGGTGTTTATCATGAAATTGATAAGATTTTGGCTTATGATATAAACGTTTCAACACATATGTCAAGTATACGTTTAAGGATGGATGCAGCAAGCTTCTTCCCTGAACTGACAAATAATAATATGCGCGGGAACGGAAAAGTTCAATCCTGGGTTTTTCCAAAAGGATACATTGATGGACTTACCTGTACCGAAACCACACGCTTTTGCTACTTAAACTCCTTTGGTGGGTATCTGGATTATGAAGGAGATGAAGTGTATCTGAAAGGTGTTTATGACTTTTCGGTGAAAACACCTCCTATACCGGCCGGTACTTACGAAATTCGTTTTGGATACCAACCAACTGGTGGCCGTGGTGTAGCCCAATTATACTGGGATAGCATCCCTTGCGGGATTCCACTTGACTTAAGACTGAATGCTGACGATCCTATGATTGGATATGTTCAGCCCAGTTCAGCAAATTTAGATGACCCTTATGGTTATGAAAATGATAAGATGATGCGTAACAGAGGTTACATGAAGGGTCCATCCAGTTATCAGGATTTTATTGATATGGGTTGGGGCTATGGTTTGAAACAATCTGCCCGAAATAACATCCATTGTTTGAGAAAAATTTTAGGAATTTACACTTTTGATAAACCGGGCAAACACTCATTTACTGTTAAGGCTGTCATCGATGGTCAATTTATGTTCGATTTTCTTGAATTTATTCCTGTCGAACTTATTCAGAGTGAAGGTATAGATTAAAATAGTTTATTATATTGATTAAAAAAAATTTAGTAACATGAAAAAAAAGAATTTTAATTTCATATTCAGTATAGTTTTGCTATTTATTGTGACAACTTACTCCTGCACATCTGATAATTGGGATGCGCATTATTCACCTGCTTCAGGAGAAAAAAGTAACCTTAATTTGTATGACTATATCAAGACTCAGGATAGCTTAAGTATTTTCACACAAATGCTTAAAATAACAGGCTATGATTCCATTCTGAGTAAACCACAGACCTATACAGTTTGGGCTCCGGTAAACACAGCTTTACAAAATATAGACCTGAATGACACCAACAAAGTAACTGAAATAGTTGAAAATCACATTGCCCGTTTTTCCTATCCTACATCGGGCATAAGTTCTAAAACTATTTTTATGCTCGCAAAGAAACTTATTGTTTTTGCAGGAAATGGAACAAATTTCACATTTGGGGGTAATAAACTCATAAAATCTGATATTGGAACATCAAACGGGATTCTGCATTATATTGATAATTATGTCCCCTATCTGCCAAATATCTGGGAATTTATTGGTAAAACAGAAGGACTTGATTCTTTGAAAAACTATTTATATTCAAACAGCAAACTTGAGTTTGATTTAACAGCCAGTGGAAATGATATCGGTACCGATGCAAACGGACAACTTATTTATGACTCGGTATTTACATTTACAAATAAAATCCTTAACCGGATTGGAAAATTTGATACTGAGGACAGTATCTATACGGCTATTTTACCTACAAATGCGGCATGGACAGAAGCTTATAGCCGGATAAAACCCTATTTCAAAACTCTGCCGGCAGATGGAGGCGATGGCCTGCAACGGTTACAAACTCAATGGGCGATTATTAAAGATATTGTATTCAGAAAAAGAATATCAAATCCTGCTTCGCATGATTCATTGGTTTCAACAATCGGGAATGTATTTCATCAACCGGATTATTTATTTGCAGGTGCAACAAAACACGAAGTAAGTAATGGTTTGGTTTATGTGAATGATTTATTGAAATATAAAGCAGTGGACAGTTGGCAAAAGGAAATACGGGTAGAAGCTGAGTACGCATCATTCACACAAACAGGAAGTAAATCGAATTGCGACATTTTCCAACGTACCAGTACAGGTTCCAAATTAGATATATCCAATAACAAATATATTTATATTAAGAATCTTGCAACAAGTAATTTTTCCCCTGTCTTTGTAAAATTTGACATTCCATACACTTTGTCTGCCAAATACAATATTTATTGTGTATTTGTTCCGACATTTATAACTGATACCACCGATGTCAGACCGAGCAAAGTGAATTTCTTTTTAACATACATTGATGCTTCCGGCAAGGAACAGGCAGATAAAGCAATAACGGTAACTGACAATATAACAAATCCTCGTCTGACAACGAAGATGTTTGTAACACAGTTTGAGTTTCCGTATTGTAACCTTCCTACATCAGACAATATATCCACCTATGTTGCATCAGTCAAATTAAAAGTTCAGAATGCCGTAAAGACTAATGAAACAGTAAGTTATAATCGGGATATGCGTATAGATTGTATCATTTTAGAACCAGTTCAATAAATTTGCTGAATAAATTAAGAGTATGAGAATGAAAAAATTTAAAAACATATTAAAAATGGATGGTCCTTTTTCCAGTTATAAATATCTATGCTCTATGTTGGCATGTGTATTTCTCTTATCAGCTATTGCAGTAAGGGCTGAAAATAAAGTTTCTGGAAATAAAGCTTCCAAGTCTGTGACGGGTCTGGTTCGTGATGCACATACAAAGCTTCCCGTTAATGCAGCTCAGATAACAACCTTAAATAACCGGAGTTCTGCGACAACGAATTCAAGTGGAATTTTTA
>JAQTOL010000432.1 GCA_028748945.1 Paludibacter sp. | reverse complement strand
CGTAAAACTGAGACAATTTATTTGAGGACACCCAAAATTTAAAATTATTTGATTGTCTATTGATTATATTCCATTAAATAAATATTCCCCAAAACAGGAAGTTTTACTAAAGAATTCTCTTGATTCTGCGTTTTGACCATGTATAAAAACTAAAATCCCCTGACAGGTTTTAAACTGTCAAGGGATTCTTCACTAAAAAACTAACATCTATTATCAAGAAAACTAATCTTCATTTTATTCACAATCCATTTACTCCTTGTATCAAAGCATCCAATGCTTGCTGATCGGATACTGTATAATTATTTCTATTGATTAATCCACCTGTATCCCAGAAAAATGGTAACATTCCGTTGGCAATCGCTTGTTTTGAAACATGTTTAAAGAAATAGGCTCTGGACATTAAATGAAGAGTCAAAGCATCACCTGTCAGGTTATCACGACGTACGGCACCAAATTCACCCAAAACAACCGGGATACCTTTATCGGTAGACTGTTTCTTTTTCAAAACACGAAAGATTCCTTCCGGATTTTAAAAAGATGAGGCTGACTGTGTCCGTGTAATCAGAACAATCAGCCTCATTCACTAATAATTCACTAATACCATTAATTAATGAGAATCGTAATAATCCTTAGAAATATAGTTGTAAAGATACCAAGCATTAGTACCTGATATTGCTATAACTTGCATGTGATCGGCATCAAGTGCATTGATTGTCATTTTTGCATTCCAGTTAAGAACATTGCCTCCTTGTGCTTTATCATGTAGAAATTGTGCCCCATAGGTTATTATCTGTTTTGTACCAGGGAACAACATAAATTTACCGGTTCCAGACAAATCCGGGAACATTTTATTGTCAGATTTGAAATTAGCATTGCCGATCAAGTCAAAAGTCATGGTTCCATAATCACCTTTTGAAACTCCAGCCCAACCTATATCTGAAAATTTAGGATCCCATTCCCATGGTCCAGTTTTAGCATCAATACCACCATAGTAAAATGGCCCTAAGAAATACTTACTTACACCATTAGCATCCAAATCCAATACCCATGTTTTGGATTTGTTAATTCCACCGGTAAGATCAGTCCACATTTGCCCGCTTACATACGCTGCATCAATGGTTGTAACTTCGAAAGCATAAGGTTCGGCAGTAACAATTCCACCGGGAGTTTCCACACTGTACATAATAGTATCTTTTCCGGGAAATGGAATAACAATCGTATCATTCAATTTAACGGATGTTCCTACGGGTGTTACCCAGTATGGCTGCGCATTGGGGGTTTCACTCTTCAGTATAAATTTATTTGGATTTGTAGCATCCACTGTCACCGAGAATTTCACTGCACTTTTATCCAATGGTGCTTTTAATTGATATTCATCAGGCGTACACGCAAAAAACACAATTGTCACCAACGACAATATCGAAAATAATTTAAATATTTTGTTCATAATAATCATCATTTAAAGTTTATTTTACCAACCTGAATTTTGTTTCAATACTCCGCCCGAAAGTGTTATTTGAGTATCTGGAATCTGCATAAAGCCTCTGGTGGCTTTAATTTTATTTATATCATAAGTTACATGATCGTCTACGCCAGCACTCTTAATGGTCTGGGCACAAGCAGCAATTGTATTAGCGGCATTATCTAACCCCGTACGCAATAAATCCCAATAACGGATACCCTCAAAAGCAAACTCAAAACGACGCTCTGATTGGATATCGCTCAGAGAAACCGATGTTACAGCAGGGAGACCTGCACGAGTGTGAACTTTATTGAAATAGGCAACTGCATTTGAAGAACCAAGTTCAGCAGCCATTAAAAGCACATCGGCAAAACGGATTTGGACATAATCCTGATCCTGTGAAATTTGGAAATCTTTCGAACCACCCGTATCTGAAGTTCCATCAGGCAATGCTGTAGGAGAGTATTTCTTTACAGCATATCCCGAGTACTCACGTTGATCATTTTTGTCAAATGTACTTTCGATACCTTCACCCACAATATCAATCACTGAAGCTGTTCTGCGTTTGTCATTTGAAGGAAATGCATTCACAAGTTGAGGATTAACCGGGCATGCACCCCAACCTTTTCCATAAGGTGAGAAGTTTGTATTACGCATACCCATCATTACGATCCAGCCATTTCCATCGCCCATGCCATTATAATCGGATGTACTGTTGAATTTTTGGGCAAATACAACTTCTTTGTTTCCTTTACCTGCATATCCTGATTTATTCAATGTATTAGTAGAATCCACCCGAATATAACTTGATGCCGGCCAAAGTGTTTTATAAGGTATAGTATCGAATTCATTACTGGCAATTACATCTTCCAGTCCATCCAAGACATCTTTCTTTGTTACCCCAAGATCGTCTTTAGCATAGTAGCCTGTATAGAACAGATATACCCGTGCTAATAAAGCTTCAGCAGCATAGCGTGTAATACGTCCGTCGTTTGTTGCTGCCTGAGCTTTCGGATAGGCATCAGCCGGGATATTTTTTGCTGCAAAGCTTAAGTCGGTTACAATTAGTTTATAGACATCCAAAGGATTAGCCTGAGGAACATTTGCTGTTGTTGGTTCTGTCACCAAAGGAATATTTTCAAACAGACGTACAAGATCAAAGTACATAGTTGCACGTAAAAAACGTGTTTCTCCTTCAATTCGATTTTTGGTAATTGTATTCACTGAATCGTCAGCAGATTTCCATGATGCAATAGCTGGAAGTTTTTTTAACAAATTATTGCAACGGAAAATACCTTTGTAATAGTAACTCCATGTATCATTAAAAACATTGTTATCAGCCGGCGATTGCCCCATATCGAATCTATCCAACAACTGTAAACCTCTACCGTCGTTAGCACCACCTCCACCGAAGCATTCATCAGATGCAACTTCAGAAACCAAATAAGGTGAGAATGCTGAGCTTGTACGTTGGTATCCATCGTAGCATCCCACCAATGCCATTTCAGCATCAGCTTCCGTTTTAAAAAAGTTCTCATCAAGAAGGCTTGTTTTCGGTACTGAATTCAGAAACTTATCTGAACACGATGAAAAAAGACCGAGGGTCAATACCCCTGCAATCAGTATATTTAATTTGAATCTCTTCATAATAATGTGTATTTAAAAGTATTTAAAATTTAAGATTAACTCCTATCAGTACTGTTCTCGGACGTGGATAATATCCTAAATCAACTCCGGAAACCCAGTTGTCTACACCATATCCAATTTCCGGATCCATTCCATTGTACTTGGTGAATGTGAAAGCATTCTGTACT
>JAQTOL010000431.1 GCA_028748945.1 Paludibacter sp. | reverse complement strand
CACTTTGGAGCCTTTGTGTCAATAATGGCCAGAGCTTGCATGACCTCCTGAGCCCCCTTCGATGCTGCATCACCACCAACAGTGAGGATCATTAAACGATCGGGAGAAACGCCCAAAGCTTTGCGAACAGCCAAAATTTTTGGATCGTTATTTTCAAATGGCACGAAAGAATCTGTATCACAGCCCACTGGCAAGACCTCAATTTTATCGCCGCTGATGCCGTCGCGGACATACATCTCTTTTACCCAGTTCGATGTCACCAGAATGAGTGGAAGTGCATTTAAAACTTCCTGGTAATTTGCAATATAACCATCGGCCACCAGCCATGGGACAGGCTGAATTCCAAAATGTTGAGGGTGAAGCACCAAATGTGGCGTATAGCCCCAGTAGCCTACCCCAACTGCCACATCAGGCTTAAACCAGCGATAATACCACTCCTTTTCCTGAGCTGATTCATAATGAACAGCATGGACATCAACGCCCATTTCAAGAAGTCCTCTGTACAAAAGATCTCCTTGTGTTGCAAGACCTCCGGGAGAAGGAGGATAATCGTACATCACCAATACTTTCATAAAATAAATTTGTTAATGTTATAATTTGACGATTCGGCAATTTGATTGTAGATCAATCTGCGTATGAGATCATGCGTCATTTTTATTATTAGTCCATTGATTTAACCAGGTTAGTGCATCACAGGGATCGTTCACCTGCCAAAACGCCTCCGATTTTGGCGTTGTTTCAACTTCCCAGCTTTTTTTGTCAAAGCCATATGTCTCGGCGATGATCCTATATTTCTTTAACCATATCTCTTTTGAAAGAGTATGAAAGATTGAAGCGTTTTCTACTGCCTGTGGAAAATAGGTTTTATGACCATCCTCATAGGCAAAAGTCCATAACACGTTGGCAGATATCTTTTGATTATTCCAGAGATTCATAACCGCCCTGCTGATCTCCTCGTGTCTGGCATGTCGCGTATATTCGCCCAAAGGATGATGGGTGATAACCAGATCGAAATGCTTACGCGGCAATAATTCAAGAATAGCATCCTCCAATTCTTTGGGATCCAATGGCTTTTGATCGGGTCCGTCATCAAGGTCCCCCATGATGCCTTCTGCTTTTAGAACTTGTAATGCCCTGTAATACTTGACAGAACGCTCAGGGTCGCTTTTGCGGGTGAGACAAACAATAAAACATTTCCATGTAGGATGGCTTAAAATTGTTCCGCCTGCCCAAAGTGTCTCATCATCCGGATGAGCCACGATGAGAGCGACACTTATTGACTTTTCCGGGTCAATTCGTTCTGATTTCACGAAATACTCGTTATTCAGCACCCTGGTTTTTATGAAAAAATTCTTTAACAAAAGCCTGCCGCTGTATTTCAGACATACTGTCGGCAGGTTTAACCTCAATTTTCATCTCATCAAAAAGATGATTCACCTTTAACAAGTTTAGCAGTTCATTTTTGGCATCTGTGGGTCCAAAAAGAACCACTTCGTCATAACCCAAAATAGCATCACCTAATTGCCTGTAATACGATGAGAGCTGGCGTTGCTCTTTATTAAGTGTGTGACTTTCATCTTTATACACAACTTGCGGATCCGCTAGATGCTCGGAATGTGATTCAATCGAGTTTGTTTCAATTGAGCCATTTGTAAATACCATTAAATAGGCAACTGAATGATCCATCCAAATACCTAATTGTTTCTTCGATTTCATACTTATATAATTTATTTTTTAAGGTCACATAGAATTCCGTAATCGCGGGATGAGGAAATATTTATTTCGGTTGGTGATATTCTTATCATGGTTATTTCATTTAAAGTATGTTTAAAATATATTCAGTTTTTTAATCCAAATACGGTTCTAAAATGGTAACCATAAACAGCAAAGGTCATTGCATCGATCAATGAGTCCGGCCGCCTGAAAAGAGTCCAACCCAGAAGCTTCCAATATTCACCTCTTCCTTTATTCCGTATTCCGATAATGAAGACCGATTTGAAAAAACCACGGAGATAAGAAAATTCCATCTTTTGCCGTCCTATATGAAGCTGCCTGTAATCAATTAAAAACTGGCGTATCCTTTTATAATAGGGCTTTGTTGCATAGATATTCTGAATGATCTTTTTATATCCGTCCTGAAGTTCCTGAAAATTCATTTTTGGAACAAAATTCATGGAAGAATCGGTGTTATTCCCGGTTGTTTCAGAGGTTAACCGGTCTTCCGCTTCGAGTCTTCTATAAAGCTTCGTGTTTTTAGGAGCATTCAATAGACCAACCATTGCCGAAACAATTCCACTTTGCTGGATAAAGTCGATTTGTTGCTGAAAAACCGTTGCTGTATCGCTGTCGAACCCCACAATAAACCCGCCTGAAACCCGTAACCCTGCATTTTGTATTTTTTTTACGCTCTGAAGCAGATCCCTGTTTCTGTTCTGATTTTTATTGCAATCGAGAAGCGATTTTTCATCCGGAGTTTCGATACCAACAAAGGTAGAGGTAAATCCGGTTTCGGTCATTAGCGACAATAGATCATCGTCATCTGCAAGATTAATAGATGTTTGAACATTGAATGCAAACGGATTTTTATGCATTTGCATCCATTTTTTCATAGCTGGAAGCAAATTATTTTTTACTTCGTTTTTGTTTCCAATAAAATTATCGTCAACAATGAAAACGGAGCCCCGCCAGTTTAGATCATAAAGTGATTGAAGCTCCTGAATAATCTGGCTGGTCGTTTTCATCCTGACCTTGTGCCCCAAGAGTGAAGTAATCTCACAAAAATCGCATGAAAATGGGCATCCCCGCGAAACCTGAAGATTCATCGTCACATAGTCCTTCCTCGACAATAATTCGTAATCGGGAACAGGAGATAATGTAATATCCGCAAATTCATCCGTTTTGTAGATTCTTTTCGGGGGGTTTCCGGAATCCAAGTCATTCAGAAACAACGGCAGCGTAATTTCAGCTTCGTTCAATATAAAATGGTCGATTTGAGGATAGCTGTCAAATTCCTGGGTAAAAAGGGGGCCTCCCGCAATAATTTTGGTTTTGTATTTCTGGCACTCCGCAATGATCTTGTTTACCGATTCCTTCTGTATGTGCATCGCACTGATTAAGACATAATCGGCCCAAAGAATATCATTGGACTGAAGTGTTGTGACATTCATATCCACCAATTTTTTCTGCCATGATTTTGGAAGCATTGCCGAAACAGTTATCAACCCCAGCGGCGGCACGGAGGCTTTTTTGGAAATAAAGCGTAAAGCCTGCCTGAAACTCCAG
>JAQTOL010000430.1 GCA_028748945.1 Paludibacter sp. | reverse complement strand
CTTACTTTCGAAAATATCTACCGGTTGCATCCAGCGTGGATAGGTTTGTTCGCGCCAGTCGAGGAACGAAGATTCGCCTTTTACCAGTCCGGTTCCCGGGTCGTGATCCACCATCATATCATCTTCAATGGAGTTTTTAATAATCGGGTAAACTTTCTTCAACCAGTTATTATCTCCGGTCACTTTATAAATTTCCCAGGCGGCTACCGCCCAAATCATACGATCGGTCGAAGCAGGCCACGCACCACCGGTTCCGGTATCCTGAATAATCCGTCCGTTGGCATTTACTTTGCACAACAGGCTGTTTTCCGAAACTTTGGGCTGCATATAAGCCATAGAAAGTATAATACTGTAACTCACATCCCGTGTCCAAACGCCTGGCCAATCGATGCCGGTGCGCAGGGTGCTGTCTTTTTCGATGGCCTTTTCCATTTCTTCAACCGACATATTATAGATAGCATTTTCAAGCAGAGCGGGCGATTGATAGCGGGGAAAAGCACTGATATCTTTGCTTAATTTCCATGTTTTCAGTGTACTAGCTTCCTCCGTTTTCGGATTAATTTTCATCAACACTTCGTAAATGCCATCACCATCGGGGTCGGTCAACTCCAGATCTTTATGATAGGTGAGATTATCGAAATTCCAAACCATGGGCGCCGTATTGCCCACCACATACACAGCTTTAAAATCTGCTTTGTAAATCTTTGTTCCGTTGAAATTAGTATAATAACCTGATTTTTCAAACTGAGCAAAGACAGGACGCATATCCAACCGGATTTTCAACAGAGTATTCGGTTTCAGATACGTATTTGCAGGAATCACCTGCGAATCAATATGTTGATTTCCAAATGTAATAACCGGAGTTTCACAGTTTCCTGTCAGACAAACAAACTCATGATTTACACCCGGCAGCATTTCATTATCGAGTCCATTAATTGAAAACTTGAACGTTATACGCGGGCTTTTAAATTCAGTAGCCATGCTCTGGTAATCAGATTGCAGCTCGGTGGATGATAAAGCCTTGGCGGTATATTTTCCCTGAACAACCTGCCGATCGGTAATGGTGAATGCTGGCGAATGGTACATAATGGTGGAAGACTGGGAAAAAGCAACTGTATATATCGCAATAATAACAAAAGTAATAAACAATCTATTTTTAATCATATTTTTAAAATTTCCGGGTTGTGAAACACAAAGTTAGTGTAATAAAAAAAAACTATTATTGAACGAATTGAAATCATTTTAAAACCGAAAACGGTTGATTTGCTTCTTGATTTCAAACTTCTTAAATTTATTTTAATAATAATCTGAAGGAAAAAAATATCTGGAAGAAGTAATTAATATTCAATCACTACCATATCCCAATACCGCAATTCAGGAAGGATAAAGCTGACTTTATTACCAACCTGATTAAAATTCAACTGACGGGAAGCACCACCAGCAAAATCTGGAGTCGCCACCCATATTTTTTTCACGGTGGATGGGATTGTCAAGAGCAATTTCGCATCTTTTATCGTAGCCGGCATTACCTGAATACCGTTCTTATCCCTCCATTCCTGTGTTGTGGAGTTGGAAAAATTTACAAAATGAATAAGTTGTTTGTTATCAAACTTTTTACCAAAAACAGCCACTTTGCCCTGAGATGCAGGCCATGCTTCAATTCCTATTTTAGAATCGGTTGAAGAAATGCTTACCGTATTGAATGTACCTCCATCACGCAGTAAATTCTGATATGCCACCAGAAAATCATAATAATTAACCAATGATTCTTTTAAATCATCCTTCATGGTCAGATTATTATTCGGGAAATATTCTTTACAAAGCATGTGTTCCCCTAATTCAAGATGATCACCTCCAAAAGCGAAGATGACAGAATTGGTCAGCAAAATTGAAGGCGTATTGAAATATCCCGGATTGTTGGCATTGTCGTAATTCATATAAGCAGCCAACACTGTGTTTTTAGTATTATTGCTCAGTATGTTATTTTGCTTGATGATGTTTACCAAATCACTGTAACTGTCGGAAGGACTCCACACTTCGGAATACAGAAAATCAGTACCAGATTCAGCAATTCCTTGCTGACCGTATTGCGCCACAGCATTCATAACATTGTATTTTACCGGAATAGCTGTTTTAATAGCATCAATATACGATTTGAACGAACCTGCCAGATTTTCAGATGTTCCATCGTATTTGTAGCGAATGCCGCGGTCACCTACCTGATCCATGTGATAGCCATCAAACTCGAGATACTTATACACGTTCCTGGTTTCATTTATCATGTAATTCTGCCAATTACTATTTCCCGGATCAAGAAAATATAAATTACTGATAAAGGGGGAATTGAGTGAAAATAAATCGATATTTGAATGGGTGTTATCGGTATAGATATACCATTCCTTACTTACACCATCAGCTTCGGCATTATTCCACGCTCCATAAACCAAATCATAGAACATGGTTTTCATATTATAGTTATGAGCAGTGCTGATATACTTTTGAACGGTGCTGAAATAGATGTCGCGGTTGGCAATGTCTTTCCAGCTGGTAGCAGGTACAGAACCATTCAGTGGCAGCGGCTTGTGATGCTTGTTTTGCCAATCGTAAAACTGCAAACCATTAATATGATACCGGCTCAGGTTGCTAATCACAGAATGAATAGTTGCATCATCAATTGATCCAAAAGACGATAGGAAACCGTATCGGGGAAACTTAGTCCAATCGGAAGACACATCAATTCCTATTGTAGCATAAATAGTTTCAACATTATCAGTAATTGAATAGATTTCAGCCATATATCCCCGATAATCATCTGCCGGTGTTTGCCATTGCCAGGAAGATGCAGTGAGAGGCGCATCAGAAGTAATGGTATTTTCATATTTATAACGCACTTTTGCAGAAGCAGGTAGTGATGTATTATCGATCGTAAAGCGAACCACATCACCCGGTTTATACATTGCCTTATCTGTTGAAATTGAAATATTTGTATATGTTGGAGTTGCCAGATTAGATGGGGCATTCGGTATTTTTTCGGTCGAATTGCCATTGCAGCTAAATGTAGCCAGAATAAGAACTATTACAGTTATATTTTTAAATTTTGATGTCATAAGAGGATTGTTTCTTTTATCCAACAACGTTTGAATTGGAAGAGTTTTAATAATTAGATATTATCACTAGTGTCCGGTTGTTGAGCCGGGATATGTTCTGAAATACTTTATTATTAGCCATTTCAGAGGTTTTAAAAATTTTTCGATTTGAATTTTTTCTTGAAATTTGCCCGAAATTAAAATTTTGGG
>JAQTOL010000429.1 GCA_028748945.1 Paludibacter sp. | reverse complement strand
GAAGCTTTCAGAATAACAGGATAACCGATTTTGTCAGCAAATTCTTTTGCAGCCTTTGCATCTTTAACAGGTCCATCACTTCCGGGTACCAGAGGTAATCCGGCTTCAATGGCCATGCTTTTGGCAACAGTTTTCAATCCCATATCACGGATTAATTGCGGAGACGGACCAATAAAATTAATACCGTTTGAAACGCAAAGTTCTGCAAAATCAGGGTTCTCCGATAAGAAACCGTACCCGGGGTGTATTAAATCAATATTATTTTCGAGAGCCAGCTTTACAATTCTATCCGCATCTAAAAAAATAGATTTCTCGTTTCCATTATCTTTTGCGGCAATAATTTCATCTGCGTACTTTAAATAAAGAGCGTCAGGTTCCTTATCACTTTGAAAAACCACAGCCAACATTCCCAATTTATGAGCCGAACGAATAATCCGGATGGCAATTTCACTTCGGTTAGCAATTAATAGTTTTTTCTTCATTTGTGTTTTATAATAAGTTAATTAGTTGATTAGTTGATTAGTTGATTAGTTGATTGGGGGGAGTCATAGTCAAATTATGAAAGCCTTATCCAATTTACTAATTAACCAGATTCCTTAAAACTAAATTACAGAGGGATGCTTCCATGTTTCCGAGCCGGTTTTGAATATTGTTTATTCGATAACACTTCAAATGAATTGATCAAAATATCCCGCGTATTGGAAGGAGTGATTACTTCATCAATCAATCCTATTTCTTCCGCTTTGTATGGATTAGCAACATCATTCTTATATTTATCAGACAAAATCTTTTCCATTTCTGCTTTATTCTCCGCATTTGCCAGTTCATGCTTATTGACAATCTTTATTGCTCCTGCCGGTCCCATAACGTCAATTTCAGCGGTCGGCCATGCAAAGTTAAAATCACCTCCTGTATTTTTGCTGCTCATAACAATATAAGCACCACCATAGGCTTTACGGGTTATCACGGTAATTTTAGGAACGGTAGCCTCACAAAAAGCGTAAAGAAGTTTTGCTCCGTTACGGATTATTCCATTGTGCTCCTGTTCAATTCCCGGTAAAAAGCCCGGAACATCTTCCAGAATCAGCAACGGAATATTAAAGGCATCACAAAAACGAACAAAACGGGCTCCTTTTACACTGGCATTAATATCTAACGTACCTGCCATAACCTTCGGTTGATTGGCAACAATGCCAATTGATTTTCCATTTAAGCGGGCAAAACCAACCAGAATATTTTGTGCAAATTTTTCGTGAACCTCAAAAAATGAGTCCTTGTCGACTATTATATTAATAATTTCCTTCATATCGTACGGACGATTGGGGTCGTCCGGAATAATATTATTCAGAAATTCCTGACGGGAACGATAATGGCTTATCAGATTGGAAACCGGTAAGGATTCATAATTATTAGAAGGAATATACGACAATAATTTACGAATCAACATGATAGTATGTTCTTCGTCGTCCGAGACAAAATGAGCCACACCGCTTTTAGCTGCATGAACATTTCCACCTCCCAGACCTTCCATATCAATTTCTTCGTTGAGAACTTCTTTTACCACATCCGGTCCGGTAACAAACATGTACGAAGTCTGACTCGTCATGAATATAAAATCGGTAAGAGCCGGTGAATACACAGCACCTCCGGCAGCCGGTCCCAGAATGGCACTAATTTGCGGGATGATACCCGAAGAGTTGACATTATTACGAAATATAATTGCATAAGCCGATAGACTCTTCACACCTTCCTGAATACGGGCGCCTCCCGAATCCATCAAACCTACAATCGGAGCACCGAGTTTCAATGCCATTTCCTGAACTTTTGCTATTTTCATTCCATGGGCATAACCGAGAGATCCGCCTAATATTGTGAAATCCTGTGCATAGGCAAACACACTCCGACCCTGCACCAAACCACGTCCGACAACTACTCCATCTCCAAAATTTGTTTGTTTACTGCTCATGGGCACTTGTGAAGGAACAACAAAAGCATCAAATTCAAAGAAAGTACCCTCATCAAAAAGAACGTTAATACGCTCCCTTGCAGTAAGTTTACCCTTCAAATGCTGTCTGTGGGCAGCATTATCTTCCATTTCCTGCAACACTTTCAGACGTTGCTCAAATACATCGTTTTTATTCATTTTTATAGCTGAATTATTTCGGATAATGGAGCAAAGATAATAGATAAGTACTCAAAAAAATCACAAATTTTATAAGTGAACCAATGGCTTTTAGCGGAACAAATGATAAATAACTAGTATTCAGTAAAATTATTAGATGTTAAATACAACTAAATATAGCATTTTTCCATAAAAAAACTGCACACAAGATATAATTGTGAGCAATTATCGTTTTTAATAAAAGAGATTTTAGTATTAAAAAGTAATGAAAGTAAATAAGGAATATTTTCCAAAATGGACAGATAACATAAAAATGCTGCAACAAGACATTGTTATCAATATTTGACTCCATTCAGTTGAAAGATATAGACCGGAGCGGAATGAACTTACAGTAAAATTCTGACTGTTTTAAAAGAGCCAAAGTAATAAAGCCACTATTATTAAAGCCGGCAGCATATTAATAATACGGAGTTTCTTTATTTCGAGAATATTAATGCCTAAGCCGATTAAAAGGATTCCCCCGATATTCGTCAATCCCAGAATAATTTCGGGAGTGAAAAAATGGCCGGCATACATGGCCAGTAATGTAATACCGCCCTGAAACAGAAACAACGGAATGGCCGAAGCAATAACACCTATACCAAAGGCAGATGAAAGAATAATGGATGAAAAGCCATCCATAAGTGATTTGGTAAACAATAAATCGGAAGAACCTCCCGTACCTTCTTGTATGGCACCCAAAATGGTCAACGAACCAATGCAATACAACAAAAAAGCAGTGATGAGTCCTTCGGAAAATCGTTCGCTACCAATGCGAAAACGTTTTCTCAGTTTTTCGCTCAACCGCTCCACGCCTGTTTCCAGATTCATCCATTCCCCCAGCAACGAACCGATGGCTAAACTACTGACAACTATAAGTATATGTTGCATATTGTAAACCATACTTATACCAATGGCAACGGTGAACAAACCAATGGCTTGAAAGTAAATTGTTTTAATCCGTTCCGGCATGCTTTTATTCAGCAACAGACCCACTATTCCTCCGGCTATTACGGCTCCGGCATTGACGATTGTTCCAATCATAATATTTTATAGTTACAAGTGCACATAGCTAAAAGCTTAACACTTGCAAAAATAGTATTTTTTATTGTCATTTACAATTCGTAATTTGAAAGCTAATTT
>JAQTOL010000428.1 GCA_028748945.1 Paludibacter sp. | reverse complement strand
ACTTGCCGGTACAGTTTAAAGTCATACCGGCAATTTTTACTAAAACCGGACTCTTTATTTCCTTTCGTATTAGTTTTTCGAATAACTATCAATAAGTTCCTGTCTGTGTTTTCTATATTCTATAATCGGCTTATCACCCATTATAAGGCGTTCATCCATTTTTAATTCACTTTTCACGGGCAATTGTGTTACTACAATTCTTTTGTCCTGTCTTAAAATTACAATGCTGGCAATTTTACCGGTAAAATTCATCAATTGTTTTAGTAAAGGGATATTTATCATTTTTTGATAATACCGGATATATACAATTGTATTTTCATCGTCAACAGGAACAAAGGCGGCAAAAGCTCTTATTTTATCGGATATAAAATTCTGCCAGATGTTCGGATAATGAAACTGCAGATAGAAAAAGTCTTTATAATCTTTTATCTCATCAGGTTTTAATGCAAGTGTTTTTCCATCATCCTTTACATTATTGACGTAAAAAGTAATTAATTCCTTTTCCCTGACCACTACCGGTCCGTTTACCACCGTTTTATTACCACTTCCAATGGTTTTTTTATGAACAAATGGCAAATGAACTACATCAAGTTGATTCTCAATAGCCCGTGAATAATGAACATTCCAATCATCTTTGAAACTAGAAAAGGAGAAGTCCTTTTACTCTTTAAAGAAAAAAGGATCCTGGTCGGTTTTGTTTTCATCGCCCCACCAGATCCAGATAAATCCGTAATCTTCAAACGTTCGATAGGATTGAACTTTCATCGATTGAGGAACAGCTGCATTTTTGCCATTGGCAGGAATGGATATTACCTTTCCCTGTTTATCATAAATAAAACCATGAAAAGGGCATTCCAACTTCCCATCAATTATTTGTCCACAAGACAGTGATACGCCACGATGACAGCATTTATCTGCAATACAACAAGCATTGCCATTTTCATCTCTCCACAAAGATAATTGTTCGTTTAAACGTTTAACAAGAAGTGGTTTCCCTTTTTTAAGCTCTTTCGATTCTAATATTACATACCATTGATTGTAAATCATACTGATTCATTTTTGATTTATTTCATTCATACTGACTTGTATACTTATTACTTTTCGGTTATAAACAGATGTCTTGTACGGAAACTTCAGGATTTCCATCTATCTATTCGTTTTAGTATCAAATTCGAAATCGTAGATCCGTATTATTTTACTTCTTTACCATCAATACTGACTTTGGCATGAGTCAGGGCTAATTTGTTTTCGCCTTCTTTTGTTGTGATCTTACAATTCAGCAGTTGAACATTATCGGCAAAGAAAATACCGAACGGATTATCAGCCACGATGTTTACATTTTGAAGAATAATATTGGATATTGCAGCTTCCGGCAAGCCCCAGATCAAACCGGCCCGTTTTCCTTTTTCTGCAGTTGCAGTTATGTTTGTAAATGTGATATTGCGATAAATGGGAGTAAGGTTCGTAATAGTTGCCGAAGGATAGGTCTCTGCTATCTCAGGTGTAATTTTTTGCAAATTCCGGTACTCACGCTCTTTTGCCATATATTCGGCATAAATCAGAATCGGGATTCCAACATTTGTCATTTTCAAATTACGATAGGTCAGGTTTTCAAGTAATCCACCCCGGTCACGATCCGACTTAATGCGGATACCACATTCGGTATTTGTGAAAGTACAATTTTCAACGGTTATGTTCGACACTCCGCCTTTTGTGGGGCTTCCAATGGATACGCCATGTCCGTAACCATACGTACAGCCGGTAATAAGTATATTCGAAGTATTGCCGCCACAGGTAAAGTCGTCGTCACCCACACTAACATCACAATTCTGTATCAATATATTATTTCCACTCACATCACAGGCATCGGTATTATGACTTGGATTCACAGGGTCAGTCGATGCCGGAGCACGAATAATTACTTCCCGTACTGTTACATTCGATGATTTACCTCCTACTGTAATGTGAAACTTCGGTGAGTTAATCATTTTCAGTTGTTCAATCAAAACTTTGTCACAATCTCTGAATGCAATCATTCGGGGACGTTGTGCATTTGTAGTTTTAGCCAATGGCCACCAGGGACTTCCCTGACCATCAATCATTCCTTTACCGGTTAAAGCAATGTCGTGAAGTTTTAATCCGCTAATAAAAGCTGTTCCCAATGTTGTTCCGCCGGGATATCTGTCTATGGGTAACATTCTTAGAATGGCAGCCGAGTCGATATGTAAATTCAGGTTATTTGTAAAATTAAGCGGTCCGCATAAGTATTCGCCTGCTGGTATGATAACCTTTCCGCCACCTGCATTATCTGCAGCATTTATGGCATTCTGGATGGCTTTTGTATTATCCGTTACATTATCTCCAACCGCACCATAATCCTTAATATTGAACGTTTTATCAGGAATGGTCGGAAGTATGGGTGCAACCGGGGTCGGTTGTGCATTGATTGTACCGGCTAAAAAAAGAAAATGAAATAAAAACAGAATAACTGTACGATGTGCTTTCATTGTAATACGTTTTAAATTGATATTCGTTTTAATGGAAATATTAGGGAAAAATAATGCTGTTACGGACCCTTTTCTTTATTCCTCCTCTATGACTTAGTATCAACCGATAAGTTTAATTACTGTGAATGTTATTAGTATTTTTTATAAAGATTTTCTATTGGATTTGATTCGGACTCTATCCACCGATTATAAAGCGGAATGAAATGACTCATAAATCATTTTATTGCAGATAACTTCACTTCCGACCATTAAACAGCTGAAATAGATACCTGATGGTAATTTTTTTGGTTCCCATTTTATATTATATTCTCCGTCTGTTTGAAATTCATCTATCAGTGTATCAACTTTAGAACCCATACTATTATAAATTCCAAGATTAATAAACGATGGTTGTATTAAATGATAATTGATGTTTGTGTTTACCCGAAATGGATTGGGGGAAGATGAAAAAGTAAGTATTTTTGAATTATTCTGTTTCAAGTACGTAGAAGAACCGGCAACAGCTATGTGCAGCGTTTTTGTTGAAGTTTTCATCTGTTTATCAATAGCTGCTACAACCACTAATTCATAGTTTCCGGAGTTCTGAATACTTATATCCCATTTATAGGGAGCTTGAGTTACCTTTCCAACGGAAACGCCATTGACAAGCAATTCCAGATAGTTTACAGCATCATTTTGATTATTAATCACCGATTCTACGGTAAAAACAGAGTCTTTCATAAACAGGCTTCCACTGTCCGGAGTGAGAATGAAAACATCGGGAGAAAGTTTCAGCATATAATCCATATTCCATTCATTTTCCTG
>JAQTOL010000427.1 GCA_028748945.1 Paludibacter sp. | reverse complement strand
GGTAACATGTTACGTTTATTTGAGATTTATGTGTTTATGTAAACTTTATTGCACATTCAAAATTACAATATTTTAGTTAACCTAAATGCTTTTTGTTCATTTTTAGAAATCCTTTTTTATGACGGATGGGATCTTGTACAAAATTGTTGTTTAGTGTCAAAATGGCACTGTTAATTTTTAATATCTGCCATATTGGCAAAAATAAAATTTTTGAGAATTTTTTTAATTTACTGAAAATAAGTGGAATATATAAATGGTTAAAAAATTTAGTTCGCCTGGCATTTTTGTTGTTTAACTTCCTGCGTAAAATTTATAAAAGAATAGAAAATAGTGAAGTAATATTTAACAATTAATGTAGGAGGACTTAATTATGACATTAGTAAAAACAACCGACAGAATGTTTCCGACGTTTCCATCTTTTTTCGATAACTTTCTTTCGAGGGATTTGATGGATTGGAACAACTCGAATTTTTCGGGTATAAACAGTACACTACCTGCTGTAAACATCAGCGAAGACGACGAGTCGTTTCTGATTGAGGTAGCAGCACCGGGTCTGGTAAAAGAAAATTTCAAAGTGAATTTCGACAAGAATCGGCTGGTCATCTCTTCGGAACAGAAGGAAGAGAAAAATGAAGGCAATCAGAAATATACACGACGCGAGTTTAGTTATCAAACTTTTCAGCGGAGTTTTTCTTTACCTGAAGGAGCAGTTGACAGTGATAAAATCAGCGCGAAATATGTTGATGGAATTTTATTGGTATCGCTTCCTAAAAGGGAAGAAGTTAAACCAAAGCCAGCCAGGGAAATTGACATTATGTAATTCGATTGGTAAGCCGCTCTCTTCGGAGAGCGGTTTTATTTTATGTCTCTAAAAAGCAATAATAGCTTATATTTTAGGGGGTTGGATAGTTTTAGAGTTATATCGGCTGCGAATGTCTGATTAAATCGGTAACTGTTTCCTTTTGTCTTGTGAGGGCCGTCAGCTTATTGAGCGATAGGCGGAAGGTAGTAATACCAGCGATGATAGAACCGAAATGATGAAAGCAAAAGAGGCACTCCCATGGTAATATAGGTAAGTGAAAGAGCCGGGATTGGTACAATTTCGGTTTTGCGCAAAAATATTCCCAATGATATCATTCCCAACATCATCAGATAACTTTTTAAACTGAAGAATTGATGAAATAAATGGTAATCCCCCTGAAGGTTGGTAATTCTGATGATATGCTTCCGCGAAATCTTTGAAAACATTAACTTGTAGAATATCAGCCCACCACAAAGTGAGATGATGATTTTCATCCACGAAAAGCCGGATGAAGCGGCGAGCATCACACCTCCCCGGTAGAGTAGCATTCCTCCGGCAAAGGTCCAGACAAACGCTGCTTCCAGCAGAAGAAAACGTTTGGAGACGATCATACTGAAATTTTCAAATAAATCCACTCTTTTCTAAGATATTGATGAATAAAGAATTACCAAAGATATAGCTTCCCCCGGAATTATTTAGTCTGCAGAGCTAATTTTTTTAGTGGCTGGCAGTTTGTAAAAAAAAGAGCCTTACATTTAAAGTAAGGCTCTTTTTCTAATAGCTTGATTTAGTTTGTAAAAACTATGCTAGTTTTACATTTACCGCATTCAATCCTTTTCTTCCTTCGGTTACCTCGAAGGTAACATCATCATTCTCTCTAACTTTGTCGATAAGACCAGTTACATGTACGAAATACTCTTTGTCGGAGTCATTGTCTTTGATGAATCCAAAACCCTTGGATTCATTGAAAAATTTTACTTTACCTGATTGCATTTTGTTAATTTTTAATCATGACAAATATAATTCAAAATGATGAAATCCAAAGGATTTTATTATTTATATTCGTTAATACTGAAATATTTATCATTAATAGTAAATAGTATCATATTTTTCATTCAAAATTTCTTTTGGTTAACTCTCCGTTTGAGCAAAATTCCGGAAGTAACCGGAACAAAGCGGGTCGGCTCTATTTTAAACATAACATGCGAAAGCTCTTATGAAAACAGACGATTCCGATAGTTCCTTCCAAAAGATTTAAAAGCCCGATATCCTAAAATCAATAAATTCCGATGTTCGAAATTAGTGGAGAGGCTTTGGCCGCAGTGATCTCTATTTTAACCTTTTCTGTTTGGATTGGGTCGATCTTTACGATTCTTTTATGACCAATTGTCGTGCCTTTTGATACCTCTTCCCAACTGTTATTCTTCCATACATAAACCGAAAAGTTTTTGACTCGCTGGCCTAACTTAATGTACTCCTGAATTGTAATAAATTGAACACTCTTTTTCGAACCCAGATTAAATACCATGTTTCCGGTAGTAACATCATCGTTGGTTGCCCAGTAGGTCTCTTTGTTGCCATCTTTTACATTATCAGCCGAATATAGTTTTGAGTTACCACGGTAAGTGTCCGCTTTTACGGTGGCTCCGAGTGCCAGGTTATTTTTAAACGATTTGTCTATCATTTGTTTCCAGCCGCGAAGCGCCTTAATATCATTTTCGTGGAACAGTCCTCTGCGATCTGGCGGAATATTCAGAATCAGATTTGCCCCCCGGCCAACTGACGAGAGGTAAATTTCAAAAAGTTTTTCGGGCGTTTTTACTTTTGCATCTTCCTCTGCATGATAAAACCATCCCGGACGGATTGAAACATCCACCTCTGCAGGAATCCAGTATTTGCCATTCTCATCACCTGAATTTAATATTTTGGAGATCCCGCTTTTCCCCGCAAAAAGGGTGTCTGAATTGATTGCTGACCAATTCGTTTCGCCTATAAAGCCGCTCTCATTGCCGCACCAGCGAATATCGGGCCCTGCATCACTAAAAAAAACGATTTGGGGCTCAATTTTACGAACCATATTTAAGGTTGTTGGCCAGTCGTAGTAAGTTGCACCATTGATTTTTCGCTTTTCTTTTGCTCCGCCATAGAAACCGTCACCACCATTAGCTCCATCGAACCACATTTCGAACACAGGACCATAGGTCGTGAAAAGTTCGCGGAGTTGATTTCGGTAATATTCTACATATGAGGGAGTTCCGTAATCGGCGCGATTTCTGTCCCATGGGGATAGGTAAACTCCGAATTTCAGGCCGTTTTTGTGACACGCATCAGCAACTTCTTTCACAACATTCCCCTGTCCGTTTTTCCATTTACTGTTTTTTACTGAGTGCTCGGTAAATTTGCTTGGCCAGAGGCAAAATCCATCGTGGTGTTTACAGGTTAGGATAATTGCCTTTAATCCGGCTTCCTTAACTGCTTTAACCCATTGATTAACATTCATTTCTGGTGAT
>JAQTOL010000426.1 GCA_028748945.1 Paludibacter sp. | reverse complement strand
ACAAACTGTTTAGCGATCATTTTTACAATCAGGGAACTCCATCCCGGTATGTGGCCGAAGAAAGAGTAGAAAAAATGGTTGATTATGAATATGGTGAACTGATAGAAATACTGGATAAGAAAAACATCCGGAAATTCTTTGCCTTTGCCAATACAGTTGAAACGCTGAATTTCATGAAAACAAATCAGGGCAATGGATGGCTTGGTATAGCTGTTGAAGGAAGTGACCGGTATCATCCGAATAAGATTTTCATTCATGTGAAGTTGCATGAAAAGGATACCTTATTACAACAATACAGTCTGGGGACTTTGGGGATCAATTTAATTCACGGCGGTTTGTTCGAATGGGAAGATCCGCGGAATATCCTGTTATCGTTGCTCGACAACCTGGATACTGACCGTGTGGAAGTGGATTATATTTATGTGGAAGGTCCTGATATGGAATGGGTGGATAACCGTTTGCTCAATCTGATGCTGGTGAGTAATGATATGACACCGGCCATTATGTTCGACAAATCGGGAAAAGTACAGCAACCCGGTGATATGTTGCACAAAAAAAATGTTATCGTTTTGAGAGGCTATTTCAGACCGATCAATAACCTTGGAATTGAATTTATTGAGGACAGTATTGCTAATTTTAAAAAGGATGAAGATTACAAACCCGATAACACCATTGCATTTTGTGAGATTTCATTGAAATATCTAATGCAAAATGAAAAAGTAGATGAAAAAGATTTTCTTCACCGCGTTGACTTGCTCAATATGATGGGACAAAGTGTAATGATATCTAAATTTTACCGCTATTTTCAATTGGTTAAATACTTTGCCCAGTTTAAACTGATCAAGCTTCGCATTGTCGTCGGATTGCCCACTTTCGAAAAAATTCTGGACAAATCAAATTATACTGATTTGCGGGGAGGTTTGCTTGAAGCAACCGGAGCTTTATTTCAGGAGAATGTAAAAGTGTATTTATATCCATACATTGATATGAATTCCGGTAAGGTTATATATCCGGAAGATTCATATTTTTCGGAAGAAAACAGGTTACTTTGGCAATATCTTAATGTCACAAAAAAAATTCTTATTCTGAAGAGTATCCCGCCAAAAAACCTTGAGATTAGTTCGGAATATATATCCAAACTTATAGAAAACGGGGATGAAAGTTTAATCAACTATGTTCCGGATAAAGTGTTTCAACACATAAAGGACAACCGTTTATTTGGTTATAACCGCAATAACCAAAAATAAACTTCAACTAACTGCATAGGAAGTGAAGAATTATTTATCACTAATATTCCCAATTTCTGCTGGAAATATAAACCTGATATAAGAGTATATGCCGGAGTACAGGAGCAATATAAATTCATTGATACCACACAAAATCGTCAGAAGTGAGCTACAAATTCAGCAAAACACGTTCCTATTACCGGGATACGAAATTTTTGATTATTTTTGGAGTAAAATCAATGTTTATGAAAAAACATTTAATTGCCTTGTTGGCAATTTTACCTTTTTTAGCCGGTGCCAACTCTTTTACAATCACAAAACTGGGTATAGAACAGGGACTTTCGAATAATAATATCAACGGAATTGTGCAGGATCGCTCCGGGCTTATGTGGATTGGTACACGAGCCGGGTTAAACCGTTTTGACGGATCTAAATTCAAGGTATTTAAACACTCATCGCTTGTTGAAAACTGCATCAACAGTAACGAATTAAATCCGGTTTTTGCAGATAAACATGAAAATATCATCTGGATTGCCACCGAAAAGAACGGAGTAAATGCCTATAACTACGATGAGAACAAATTCACTTACTATACGAGTGATAAAAGTAAAAATTGTATCAGCAGTAATGGCGTAACGGGTATTTCCGACGATAATCAAGGTAATATCTGGTTTGCTACTTACAATGCCGGTGTTGATTATCTGAATAAAAAATCAGGACAATTTACGCATTACAACCAATCAAACGTTAAAGGGCTTGGAAGTAACTTTAACTGGTGTTCCGTAGACGATAACAACGGACATCTTTATGTGGGACATGTTTTATCGGGGATGAGTGTTATCAACCTCAAAAACCGGACAGCCTTAAACTTCATGAATGACCCCAACGACCCGAACTCCATTCCAAATAATTTTGTAAGCTGCATATTTATCGACAGCAAAGATCGGATATGGGTTGGAACAAATAACGGACTGGCACTTTTTAATCCACGGTTAGGTAAGTTTCAGGTATTCAAAAATGATCCGGCCAATCCAAACTCAATTTCCGGAAATGTAATACTTTCTATCACTGAAATCAACAAAACCACCTTGTGGATTGGAACAAGTACCGGTGGTGTAAACATACTCAATTACGAAGATGAAATATTCAAAACGCCTGAGAAAGTTACATTTCAACACATCTCTGTACTGGATAGCCCAAACGGACTCTCAAATGCTTATATTTCGGTCATCAAACAAGATTCGTATGGGAATATCTGGATTGGAACTGCAGGTGGCGGTTTGAACTTTATTCAAAATAAACCTGATTTCTTTAATAAGATTTCATACCTGCCAATCGAAGGTAATACAGCTAGTCTGAGTAACAAACTGGTATCAGGAGTTTGTTTGGATAAGAGTGGTAACCTATGGGTAAGTACCGAAGAAAAGGGAATCGATTTATTCCGGAATAATGTCAAAATCCGTAATTACAGCAAGCAAAACAGTATTGTGCCCGATAATATTGCCTGTGCTTTTACCGATTCAGAATTTAACCTCTGGTTTGGAACAGTGGATGGTGAAATTATCATCCATAGTGCAACAACCAATCAATTCACCCTGATTCCTGAATTCAAACTTGGTGCAGCTCGAATCCGAAGTTTTTACGAAGATTCGAAAAAAAATGTATGGGCTTGTTCGGACAATGGATTATATAGTTACAACTTAAAAAATAAAAAACGAAAAGCATATCACGTAACTGATAACGGACTTACAGATGATGTGGTGCGAAGTGTGGTGGAGGATAATAACGGAAACCTTTGGGTAGGAACCCTGAGCGGTGGACTTTGTATCTTTAATCCGGAATTTAAACGGATTCGCTACTATCCTTCCGGCGATGATTTGTATGGTATCAACCATATTTACAGAGATTCCAAAAGCAGGATTTGGATTGGTTCACGTTCCAGTCTGGTTGAATTTAAGTCGTGCAACGATAAGACTTACAAAAAATTTGACATGAAAGACGGGTTTGAAGACAGTTATTTTCATGCAATTATTGAAGGAGCAACACCAAACGATATTTGGGTAAGCACTACAAATGGTATCAGCTACCTGAACTTAG
>JAQTOL010000425.1 GCA_028748945.1 Paludibacter sp. | reverse complement strand
CCTCGCGTTGTTCTGATGACAACTCCTTTTTATTTTCCATTATCAAAATGTGTTTTTTCTGAATTGCAAACCATATCCTGCAATTCGTTACTTAACAAGTCGTGCCGGACGATTGTTTAGCCTTGTTCCCTGTGGAGCAGGTTATGGATGAGAGGATGTACGGTTGTCTGGAGTCTGATTTTGGTTACGACGATTACCTTAGAGCACCTGTGCAAAAGAGGATATAAGGCTCTGCTAACCTATTCCGGGAAAATTACATTCCCCAAAAAAACGGAAAACAACCAAAGTGTAAAACCTTATTTTATGATTTTGACCTTAGTAGTCCGGTAAAAAGCAGCAACCCGACAGGCTAAAAGTCTATCGGCAGTCTCGATTATGGCCAGTTTATTATTAGCCCAGTTAAAAATGAAATCAAATTACATGTCAATGAGCACAATAATGAATTCAAAAATTTAGTTCTTAGAATTGCTCCAATAATAATTGTTTCTGCTAATACGACAAAAGTTTCACCAACGATCACATACCATATTTGCTGTTCAATATAGTTTGGGAAAACAAACCATAGGTACGGTAAAGTAGCAAAACTCGCAATAACCCCGGTAGTTATCAGACTGGAAATGCTAATATCCTTAAGCCTGACAACAAACCGAAAGAATAAAATCATGACAATCACTTCAATGAAGATTGTCAATGTCAGACTTTTCAGGAATAGTAATTCGTAACTCATTTATTACACCTTTAATGGTTTAAAACTATTTTTAAAATAGAGAGCTAAAAACAGAACTATTGAAGCAAAAAAAATGGATGAGCATACGACAATGTCACTTTTTATCCAGGCATTTCTACCTAAGATTGTTGGTAGTGCGCCAACAAAAATCGCAGCTGTAGTCAAACCAAATGACAGTCCTTTATATTTGGGAATAACATTCAATAGTGCGATTAAGGTGACTGGCATTGTGAAATTGAAGATAAAAGCTCCAAAAATTCCTGGAATCGGATAGGATGTATAAAAAGCAAGCAATGGTGCTGAAATCAACAATCCACAGACACCCACTTTCATTAAACCATATTTATCGGCCAGGATTCCTCCAAAAACTTTACCCAGAGCTAATGCTGCAATAAGAACCAGATATAAATTTTGATTCTCTTTCCATGGAAATTCCGTCGATAAACCAATTAGAGATCGCACGGCAATCGGAATCATAATCAGGACAATAATTAAGACACAAATGCTAAACCTAGCAGAGTCTTCCTTTCCAGCAGTTCGATTAAATTGTGGTGTATTTACAAAGAAGATAAACAGAACAAGGATTAAAAGCGTGAATGGAAAAACAAGTGGATGAACTGCGAATTGTGAAAAGGCTAAAAAAGAGCCCAGGGCTAATCCAACTCCTCCGGGCGCCACATAAATTCCTGCAAATGTTGCCTTTTTTTCGTTTAGTGAGAGTACGAGGCTGCCTCCGCCAACATGATAGAGAGCATTACCTATGCCTGCCAGAACTAATGCGATATAAATGTTTTTCCAAAATAAAAATGAGATAGCAATAAAGCATAATCCAACTATCGCAGCCAGTTTTGGATTGAGTACTTTATCGATTAAAAATCCCAAAGGAGCTTGCAATACAAACGCAATTGCATTATAAACCAGCATGCTTAAAATGACATTATCATGAAGGTCTAAAACGCCCAATAGCAGAAATGCACAGGCAGTGTCTACAATCAAATGCGCAACTGCATATACTGAAATAAAAGTAGTAATCTGTGAGAATTTGTCTGAATACATTAATTGAAATTCTGGCGAATTTTCGATAAATCTCCCTCATAATCAAAATATTTGACAGAATCAGGTTGAAATTTTCCGTATTTATAAACCTGTTTTGACTTATACAGAACCATTAACGTATCGTTAAATCCGGCAATTTTATAGTCGATCTCTACAACGCGAACTGATTTAGGTAAATCGGATGTTGTTCCTTCAATCGTTAGATTTGACTTTAGTATATTTTGATCATCCTTCCAGTTGATTTCCTTAACATCCAGATTTTCAATATATTTATTTTTTACTGCATAGAGTGTTATTGGGCACAATATATGCATCCTTATCCATGAACCGGACTCCACCCTATTCGATTGAATTGGTTTTGGCACAGCCAGACAATCCCACACGCTAAATACTGCGATATCGGGATAGTCGTTTAGATTGATTATCCTGGCATGAATCGCAGCAGGTTGTCCTGCAATAATAATATCACCCTGTGATTTTGTAGTCAGAATAGCTAATAGCAATAAAATTGCATACTTTAATCTTTTTATATCAATGTTCATTTGTATATAATTTGTTTTTAAAGGCCAGATGGAATCCCGCAATTGCGGGATGAAGTTTATTATCATTTCGATTTGTGATTCTGAATCATGCTCATTTCATTTAAAAGTTTGTTCATTTTAAATTAGCCATAACATTGTAAGTTCCTGGAAACTTCGAAAATACAAATTTTCTGGTAGAAAAGAGATTTTGAACGGGTGCATTTTCCCGGAGGAAGTAAATCCTTTATATGCCCGGGTAACGCTCAGCAGTATTCGTTTTAAATTTCATAGTTTACTGCCCATCCCGTACATAAGGGATCCCTGATGAGATTGAAAAACTGATTATTTACTCCTTCTGCATTTTTTTATTAAGTCATTGGTGTATTTTTCTGTTATTTGCTTTCCACCTAAAGCTTTACATTCGTCATGATATTTCCAGGCATTGTTGCAGTCTCCTTTTAACCAATAGCAAACTGAAAGTTTAAAAGTTGTGTTCTGATCTTTATTATCAAGGAGGTACGACTTCGTCATATAATTTATTGCGGCGTCTAAGTTCGTATCTGTACTTTTCTTGTCTTTTGGTTGAAGTCCATAATATTGAATCAAATAATATGTACCAAGATCGGTCAATAGATGGGTGTTTTTAGGATTTATTGCCAGACCTTCCTCATATTGTTTTTTTGCTTGTGCTTGCAGACCAAGTTGCATATAAACTGCACCAAATCCCCAAAAAATATCGGTATTCGCCTGATCAAGTAAATATGCCTGGTTAAAACGATACATCGCGGTCTTAATATCTCCTCGATACAAATAATCAAAACCAAATTTGATCATCTGGCCAGAGGCTAATGTCCGATTGCCTTTGAATTGTTCCTGTTGCATTGTTTCTTTTATAAACGTCTCGTCTGACTGCTTCTGATGTTCTGTCTTTTGCTGGTGTCCATATTTTGGAAGCAATCGAATATCTGTTTTAGATAGCTCTTCCCATTCTTTTAAAGTCATTTGTTGTCCAATAGCTGTCAATGTGAACAGGG
>JAQTOL010000424.1 GCA_028748945.1 Paludibacter sp. | reverse complement strand
ATCGATCGGGTGTATCAGTTTAACGATGCGGACCACGTTGTCCTTCAACAAGCCACTGAAGGCGAAAACAGAGCCCGGGTAACTTCGGCTGTTATTACGGGGTTGTTTATCACTGGGGATGATTTTAGTGAAGGTGGTTCAACAGAAGGGAAAGAAAAAGCCAGGAAATTTTTTACAAATGCCGATGTTAATGCTGTGGCTCAGGGGGAGTCGTTCCGTCCGTTAGAAGGAAATGGAGAAAAATCTGAGAATCAGTTTACACATACCGATAAAAAAGGCAATGTTTATTATGCTGTATTCAATTATGGAGAAACACCACTTACTTTAGAGCTTCCACTTTCAAGAATAGGAATTAATACAAAAAAGATAAAATCAATCCGCGAATTGTGGAGTGGCGAGAAGTTGAATGTAAAATCGGTGATAACGATTCAACCAAAAGATGTAAGACTAATAAAGTTTCAGAAATAAATTGATTGGAAAATAATTGATGAATTAATATTAATATCTTATGAACGGACCAAAAAAAATAGTTATTTGCCTTATTATCAATATTTTTGTTTTCCTGCCATTCATGAAAGCCGAAAATCAACCGCTCAAACTCTGGTATAATCAACCTGCAAGTGAATGGATGAAAGCACTCCCTCTCGGAAACGGAAGATTGGGAGCCATGGTATTTGGTGGCATTCAGAAAGAAACAATTGCTTTGAATGAGGTAACCATGTGGTCGGGACAACCTGACCCGAATCAGGAAAAAGCGCTCGGAAAAGAAAAATTACAGGAAATCAGAACCCTTTTCTTTAATGGAAAATTAAAGGAAGGAAATGAGATCTCTCAAAAACTTATGGCCGGAACGCCTCATTCATTCGGATCTCATCTTCCCATCGGGAATTTATACCTGAATTTTGACTATCCCAAAGGTCGGATTAAAAATTATGAACGGGAACTTAATATTGAAAATGCACTGGCTTCTGTCTCGTATGAAAAAGGAAATGTAAAATACTCACGCGAATATTTTTGCAGCAATCCGGATGGACTATTGGTATTGAAATTTTCCGTTGATAAAAAATCAGCACTGAACTTCTCGGTTGGACTTGACTTATTACGTCAGGCTGATTTGACATTGAAAAATAATGTTCTTGAATTCTCCGGTGACATGTCAACCCAACAACCAACAGGTGGGGTTGCTTTCCTGGGTAACATTACTGTAAAATCAGACGATGGAACAGTATCAGTTGTGAATAAGCAACTCAAAATTAAAGATGCAACCACGGTATATCTTTATATAGATATCCGTACAAACTTTAAATCTCCCGATTATCAATCCATCTGTCGTAATACGATTCAACAGGCCATAAAAAAAGACTATGCAGAACTGAAACAAAGACATATAACCGATTATCAAAGATTATTTAGCCGCGTTGAATTGTTTTTAGGCAAAAGCGATACGGACAATTTACCTACCGACCTGCGTTGGTTACTGGTGAAAGAAGGTAAAAACGATGTAGGCCTGGATGTTTTATTTTATCAATATGCACGTTACCTGCTGATAGCTGCTTCGAGGGAAAATTCTCCGCTTCCCGCTAACCTGCAAGGCATCTGGAACGACAACCTGGCCAATAACATGGGCTGGACCTGTGATTATCATCTGGATATAAATACCCAACAAAACTACTGGTTGGCCAATATTGGCAATCTTGCTGAATGTAATAAATCGCTGTTCAATTACTTAAAAGATCTCTCGGTTTATGGACAAAAAACTGCTGAAAACGTTTATGGAGCAAGGGGCTGGGCTGCCAACACAATGTGTAATGTCTGGGGTTCTACTGTTGCCGGTTGGGATGTTGGATGGGGATTATTCCCTATGGCTGCATCCTGGATAAGTATGCACTTGTGGTCGAATTACTGCTACACCCTCGACAAAGAGTTTCTGAAAACCGAAGCATATCCAATTCTGAAAGAGAATGCTGAATTTGTGTTGGACTATATGACTATTGATCCCAACAACGGATATTTGGTCACCGGTCCATCCACTTCACCCGAAAATGCATTCAAATACAAAGGCAATTCCATGTCGCTTTCGATGATGCCAACGGCGGACCGTGTGTTGGTTTATGAATTATTTAGTTCGGTAATACAGGCTTCAAAAGTGCTCAATGTTGATAAACAATTTCGTGATACACTTCAAAAAGCACTGGCGAAAATTCCACCACTACAAATCAGCAAAAAAAATGGTGGAGTACAGGAATGGCTTGAAGACTATGATGAAGCGAATCCAAATCACAGACATACCTGTCATCTGATTGCATTATATCCTTTTAATCAAATAAGTAAGGAGAAAACGGCGGAACTGGCAATAGCTGCCAAGCAAACTTTAACCAACAGATTGAATGCCAAGGGTTGGGAAGACGTGGAATGGAGCAGGGCCAATATTATCTGTTATAATGCACGACTAAAGAATCCGGTGGATGCATACGAAAGTGTTGTAATGCTCCAACGAAACTTTACCCGCGAGAATTTACTGACTATTTCACCAAAAGGAATTGCAGGAGCTCCGTATGATATTTTTATTTTTGATGGTAACGAAGCCGGTGCTGCCGGTATATCAGAGATGCTTCTTCAGAGCCAGGATGGTCATATCGAATTTTTACCCGCTTTACCCGATGTGTGGAAAACAGGTTATTTTAAAGGCTTGTGTGTGCTGGGTGGTGGAGTTGTTGATTTGAAATGGTCGAACAAAAACATTGAAACAGCAACCCTAACAGCAACGGTAAATCATGAGTTTAAGCTAAAACTTCCGGACAACCGAATTCCTAAGTTCTATAAAAACGGGATACAAATCATGCTTAAACAAAAAGCGAATGGTTATATCAGTTTTTCGTTAAACAAAGATGAGTCAATCGACTTGAAATACTAATGAATATATTATTGTTAAGTGATTGAAATCAGATTAAAATATTATTTAGCCATCTCTTTATTGTTCGCAGGACAGCTTGTTTCTGCGGAGAACAACAAACTAACTTCGTACGTTAATCCGTTTATTGGTACCGGAGCTGTTGTATCCGGTTTGTCCGGAAACAATTTCCCCGGAGCAACAGTACCGTTTGGGATGGTGCAACTGAGTCCCGATACAAAAAATGCTCCAGATTGGGCTCAGGCTTCCGGTTACGATTACAACGATTCGATTGTTTACGGATTTAGCCACACGCATTTAAGTGGTACCGGAGTGGCCGAATTGTTTGATGTGTTGTTTTTTCCTTTTACGGGTGAGAACAAAGTTGCAACAGATGCTTTGCAAACAGATAAAGGACTTTACTCTTCGTTCTCGCACAGCCATGAAAGCGCTCATCC
>JAQTOL010000423.1 GCA_028748945.1 Paludibacter sp. | reverse complement strand
TTCATGTGCAAACCTACACAAGGTTTTCAAATCATCGAGAGAATAAACTGTCCCTAACTCTGTACTCTGACTGATGGAAATTACTTTAGGCTGCGTATGGTGCACATTGCCTGTCCGCGAGAGTAAAGGTTCTACAAGCTCTGGAGTTAACTTACCGTCCGGTGTTGAAACAGGGAGGAGCGTACATCCAATGCTTTGAGTTGGAGCTCCACATTCATCTACATGAATATGAGCAAATTCTGAACATATAACTGACTGAAACGGCAAGGTGCAACATTTCAGTGAGATAACATTAGCTCCTGTCCCGTTAAAGGCATATAAAACGGTCAATTTACCAAATTCCTTTTCAAAAATATTCTGAGCTATCTCTGTGTACGTATCGTCTCCGTATGAAATTTCATGTTGAAAATTAGCTTGTTGAATGGCTTCAAGAATTTCGGGATGGATTCCCGAATAATTATCGCTGGCAAATGATTTCATTATTTTTTGTTTTATTATTTAGGAATTTAGACAAAAGAAACCAAGATTAAAAACAATTAATAGCTTGCATTAATGTCTTTAATCCTGGTCAAATATCTTTATTTAATTTAGAATTTAAATTTATCAAAGAAACTTTTCGATTTGGTTTCATCAACCGGAGTCGTCTCTGTTGTTACAGTTTCTTTATATTCACGTTGTGTTGCTTCACCTTGCTCGCGTTTGATAAAATTCAGCACATCACCCAATCCTTCGGTAAATTTATCAAAGTCTTCTTTGTAAAGAAATATCTTGTGTTTTTCATAAGTGATCTGTGCATCTTCGTCGGAACCAACCACCTTTTTTTTACTTTCCGTTATCGCCAAATACAAATCCTCATTTCTGCTTTTCTTCACATCCAAATAATAAATCCGTTTGCCGGCTTTTATCGCTTTTGAATAAATGATCTCATTGTCTTTTTTCTCAATTTCATTTTTTCTTTTTTCTACATCCATAATTCTGGTAATTTATTAAGAACATTACAAAATTCACGATTCATCAATTTTCATTTCTCATTGAGCGAAGTTAATTTCCTGTTAATGGAGTTCAATTTTAGCAAATCGTCATCATTTCTGCAAATTATTGAATTCTTATTTTTTGAGTCCCCAAATTTCCGTATTTTTTTTGAATATATCAAACAAATATATATTTTTTGTTGTTTAAAATTGAAAATCTTTCATTTTATAATGAATTATGTTTCAACTTCCTGATTTTTTTTCAATCAAAACTATTTTTGTCATCAAAACTCTGATGAAACAGAAAAAAACAGTACCTTTGTTGCGAAATAAAAAAGCGATCACTGAATTTTATGATTAACCGAGTATTATTACGCACAAAGATTGTACAAATCTTGTATTCTTATTATAAAAGCGATAGCAAATCGTTGCCTGTAGCTGAAAAAGAGTTATTTCACAGTATCGATAAAACATACGATTTGTATTTTCATCTGCTGCAATTGTCGGTTGAAATTACCCGTTTTGCAGCTAATATTATCGAAACCAAACGAAACAGACTTCGTCCCACGAATGAGGATTTGAATCCTAACACGAAGTTTATCGATAATTCTTTTGTAGCGCAATTATCAAAGAACGTACAATTCAATGAGTTTTTAAAAATAAAAAAGCTATCCTGGGTAAACTATCCCGACATTATCAAGGAATTGTATGAGGAAGTGATTTCTACTGATTTTTATAAGGATTACATGCTGTCATCATCGATAGATTATGCCGGTGACAAAGATATTTGGCGTAAAATCTACAAGAAAGTAATTTTGATGAACGAAGAGTTGGATGACTCCATTCAGGATCAAAATATTTACTGGGCGGATGATATTGAAATGGTGATCAGTTTTATTATTAAGACGATTAAACGTTTCGATTCGGCAAACGGAGATGAACAAGCATTATTACCTATGTTCAAGGATGAAGAAGATGCCGAATTCGCACGTAAGCTGTTACAAAGTGTTTTAACAAAAGGGGATACTCTCCGTGAGATGATTGATATTAATACGAAAAACTGGGAACTGGATCGTATCGCGTTCATGGATATAGTCATCATGGAAGTGGCATTGGCAGAGTTGTTAGACTTTCCAACTATTCCTGTTAATGTTACGCTAAATGAATATATTGAAATAGCGAAAGCATATAGCACTGAAAAAAGTGGTACTTTTATCAATGGGGTACTGGATAATATTGTCGGTCAGTTGAAAAAAGAAAATAAACTCATTAAAGTAGTGATGTTTAGCGAAAATAAAAAAAAATAAGCTATATTTGCAAGTATAAATTTTAAATAATAAATAATATGAATCTATTAAGCATTTTGTTACAAGCTCAAACAACAGACGCTACCGGGGCAGGTGGTATGGGTAGTTACTCAGGTATTTTGATGATGGTCCTGATTTTTGTAGTTTTCTACTTTTTCATGATTCGTCCACAAAGCAAACGCCAGAAAGAAATTAAAAAGCAACGTGAAGCAATGAAACCGGGTGATTCTGTAGTAACTTCAGGTGGTGTTTATGGTAAGGTTAAAGACATCAAAGAAACTACAGTTATTATTGAAATAGCTGATAACGTTCGTATTAAAGTAGATAAAAACTCTGTTTTTGCAACTGCTGAAGATATTCAAACACCAGCAAAATAAGGTTTTTATGGCTGAAAACAGCTTCATAAAATTACTCAGGTATTATTTTCAAAAGCTTAAATCATTCTTTTTATCAAAAGATATTTTAAGCTTTTTGCTTTTTCTTGCCTTGTCATCAGCTTTTTGGTTCGTCAATGCGTTGGGCAAAGAACGGGAAACAGATATAGTTGTCCCTGTTCGTTATGTTGGCTTACCTCAAAATTTTGCCATAACTAACAATCCGCCTTCCGAAATAACTTTAAATGTCAGAGATCAGGGAATTCAGCTTTTCTCGTATTCCAGAACTCACCTGACTCCTTTAACCCTGGATTTAACCCGAAATTTTTATGAAAAAGGCGAAATTCTGATTACACCGGATCAAATAAAGGGTAAAATAGAAAGGTATATGTTGCCCAGTACTTCCATCCTGGAAATACACCCCGATTCGATATTAATTCAATATGCGCGGTTAAAGGTGAAAACATTACCCATACAATTTGTTTCTGATATTGAATTGGCTCCACAATACATGTTGACAGAAAAAGTGCATCTTGATCCTGCACACGTAACTGTTTTCGGAACAAAAAAAGATCTTGATTCGTTAAAATTCATTCCTACCGAAATTTTGGAAATAAAGAATTTAAGTGATACCACTACAGTTCTTTGTAAACTCAAACCGATACGCTCTGTTCGCTTTTCAGTGAATGAAATCAAAG
>JAQTOL010000422.1 GCA_028748945.1 Paludibacter sp. | reverse complement strand
AGAAAAGTCAGAGTGCGCTTTGCACCCAGCCCAACCGGAGCTTTACATATTGGTGGTGTCCGAACTGCCCTGTACAATTATCTTTTTGCCAAAAAACACAAGGGTGATATGTTATTGCGTATCGAATATACCGATTCGGCGCGTTTTGTCCCCGGAGCTGAAGAATACATTGTGGAGTCGCTCAACTGGTTGGGAATTAAAATAGATGAAGGAATTGGAGCCGAATCAGTTGGAGTTCATGCGCCTTACCGGCAAAGTGAACGTAAAGCTATTTACCGGAAATATGTAGATCAGTTATTAGCCACAGATTTAGCTTATATTGCTTTTGATACACCGTCAGAATTAGATGTAAAACGGTTGGAAATAGCCAATTTTCAATATGATGCAAGTACCAGAGAATTGATGACCAACTCATTAACATTGACTGAAGATGACGTTAAATCTCGCATAGCAAACGGTGAACAATATGTGGTTCGTATAAAAATTGAACCGAATCTGGAAATAAAAGTTCAGGACTTGATTCGTGGCGAAGTGATATTTAATTCGTCAATAATCGATGATAAAGTATTATTTAAATCGTCGGATGAATTACCAACCTATCATTTGGCAAATGTGGTGGATGATTATTTGATGGAGATTTCGCACGTGATACGAGGTGAAGAATGGTTGCCATCGGCACCGCTTCATGTTTTATTATATAAGTATTTAGGATGGACGGAAGTAATGCCGCAGTTTGCTCATTTACCTCTTTTGTTAAAACCGGATGGAAATGGTAAGCTCAGCAAGCGTGATGGTGATCGTCTCGGCTTTCCGGTTTTCCCAATGAACTGGAAAGATCCAAAAACAGGTGAAACATCATCGGGTTATCGTGAAGCCGGTTATTTCCCTGAAGCTGTTGTGAATTTTCTGGCTTTATTAGGTTGGAATCCGGGAACCGAACAGGAAGTATTCTCCATGCAGGAACTCATTGATCAATTCTCATTGGAAAGAGTAAGTAAAAGCGGTGCAAAATTCGATTATGAAAAAGGAAAGTGGTTCAATCATCAATACTTGCAAGCAAAATCGGATGAAGAAATTGCAGATTTATTTCAAACCGAATTAAAAGAAAAAGTAATTATAGAAGATAAACAGAAAGTCGTAAAAATTGTATCGTTGGTAAAAGAACGTGCGAATTTTGTATCCGATCTCTGGTTTCAGTCGGGTTTCTTTTTTTGTGCTCCAACAGAATATGATGCCAAAACCATTCAAAAACGCTGGAAAGCTGAAACACCACAACAAATGAAAGAGTTGATTAGTATTTTGGACGATATTAAGGACTTCTCAGCTATTTCGATTGAGGAAATTGTGAAAGAGTGGATTACAGTCAAGGAATATAATTTAGGTGCAATCATGAATGCTTTCCGTTTGTCCGTTGTCGGTGAACCGAAAGGTCCTCATATGTTTGATATTATTGAAGTTTTGGGAAAGGAAGAAACCATTTCACGTTTACAAAAAGCGTTAGAAGAAATTAAATAAGTCAATTATTTCTCTTTATAAAGAAGTGTATACTCATGAAAAAAGTTCTCATAATTACCTATTATTGGATTCCGAGCGGTGGTTCGGGAGTTCAACGATGGGTGAAATTTGCCAAATATCTTTGCGATTTTGGCTGGGAGCCCATCATATATACACCATTAAATCCGGAATTTCCATCGATTGATCATTCTTTCGAAAAAGATATTACAAACGATATTACTGTATTAAAAACTCCAATTTGGGAACCGTATAATTTCTATCGAAAGTTAGCCCGAAGAAAAAATGAACCAATTAATGCCGGCTTTATATCCGAAAATAAAAAGCATGGTTGGAAAGACAAACTGTCAGTTTGGATTCGGGGAAATTTTTTGATTCCAGATCCCAGGAAATTCTGGGTTCGACCATCTGTAAACTATTTAACAAATTATTTAAAATCGAATCCTGTTGATGCAATCATCACAACGGGACCACCACATTCCATGCATTTGATAGGATTGGGATTAAAAAGTTCATTTCCGTCTTTGCCCTGGATTGCCGATTTTCGCGATCCATGGACAAATGTGTATTATTTCAAAGATTTGAAAATTAGTTGGTTTGCCAATTCAGTGCACAAACGTTTGGAGAAAAAAATTATTCGAAATGCTGACTGTGTCTTGGTTGTTTCCCGGGGAATGAAAGATGAGTTTGAATTATTAAATCCTAAGAAGATAGAAATCATCACAAATGGATTTGATCAAGATGATATTCCTGAAGCTAAATCGACCTTGGATCAGAAATTCTCGATATCGCATATTGGACTTCTAACAGAAAGGCAAAATCCACATATTTTATGGAAAGTATTAAGTGAGATTTGCGAAACAAACTCAGAATTTAAATCAGATCTCAGAATTCAATTGATTGGAAAGATTGATTTTTCAGTTTTGGACTCTATTCAAAAATCAGGTTTACAGGAACAATTAATTAAAATCCCCTACTTGCCACACGATGAGGCCATCGCAAAACAACAATCTTCACAGGTATTATTGTTATTGTTGTTGAACCAAGCCGGGACCAAAGCTATATTGACTGGAAAACTTTTTGAATATCTGGCTGCAAAACGTCCGGTTTTAGCAATCGGATCAACAGATGGCGATGCGTCTGCAGTACTGAAACAAACAGGATCCGGTTTCATGGTTGATTTTGAGGATGAAGTAACAACAAAACAAATTGTACTTGACTATTATTCCCGTTATAAAACCAATTCTTTGATCATAAAATTAGAATCTGTTGAACAGTTTTCCCGAAGATCGTTAACCGGAGAGTTAGCAAACTTATTGAACTCTTTATGAAAAAGGTAATTACAATTGTTGGTGCACGTCCCCAGTTTATAAAGGCTGCTACTTTGAGTCGTCAACTTCACTTATTGGGAGTTGATGAATTAATCATTCATACAGGCCAGCATTTTGATGAGAATATGTCGAATATTTTTTTTGAAGAAATGGAGATTCCAAAACCGGCTTTTCAACTCGATGTACATGGATTGACTCATGGTGCTATGACTGGTCGGATGCTCGAAGGAATTGAAAAGATCTTGTTGATTGAAAAACCGGATGGAGTAATTGTTTACGGTGATACGAATTCGACCCTTGCGGGTGCTTTGGCTGCCTCTAAATTACATATCCCTGTTATTCATGTTGAAGCGGGTTTACGTTCTTATAACATGAATATGCCTGAAGAAATTAATCGCATTTTAACTGACCGTATTTCTGATGTTCTTTTTTGTCCAACCGATGCAGCTGTAAATAATCTGATTCGTGAAGGTTATAAAAATATGCCAATTCAAATAATTAAGAATGGCGATGT
>JAQTOL010000421.1 GCA_028748945.1 Paludibacter sp. | reverse complement strand
CCCATAATAACCGATAATTGAGCACCGGTTAATGTTGTTCCACTGGCTGCACCACTGATATATGTTACAGGCTCTGCAGCAATAACTGTAGGTTCTACAGTATAATCCCCCGCAACGGTAATTGATTGAACGGACGCAATTGCATTTCCGGCAATTGTTACACTTGCTCTGAACTTAGTTACTGTTCCGGTTGTTCCTTCAACAATAACACCAGCACCAGCACCTAAGTCACCGGTTCCTCCAGCCGCTACGGTTGCCGAAACAACTTGCGTGTGCGTTACATTGAATTTAGATGCTGTAGCTGCAGTTCCGCCAGTGATCGTAACAACACTTGTTCCTGCAACATATCCTGTTCCTGCAGCTGCAATAACCCCTGAAATTGCTTTACCAGTTACCGTTCCTGTGGCTCCAGTTCCGCCACCACCAGTAATTGCAGCAGCTAAAGTTGTATATCCCGTTCCTGCAGTTGTTACGGCTCCTGTTGCCGTTTTCACTTTTGTTGTGAATGTAATTGATGGGGCTTCGCCAACAGCCTCTCCTTCAATTGCATTGATATATAAATTGTTAATATATCTTGATATGCTTGGAACATTTCCAGAAGGCTGTGTTGTAATTATAAATGTATTACCTGCAGCAGTATTTATTGCTGCGGCTGATTCCGTTACAAGATATTTTACCGGGTAATTTGTGTATCCGTTATAAAGGATTTGTCTATTTGAGGTAAGATCATCAATAAAGATGATTTTATCAGAGTGTATATAAATAACTGTTGAGTCTGCATCATCAAGCGTTACCGCCTGTGTACGTGCTGCGGCTGTATTTATTGTTGCGGGAGCTTCGCCAACTTGTCTTACTATAACATTATTGCGATCATCGATATAAGTTAACTGAGAGTCAGCTCCAGAGTTTATTCCAAGAAAGTTTAAGATTTGATTTGCTGACAACTTGAATGTCTTGCCTGTCGCTAAATCCGTTAATGATATTGATTTCGATGCTTGAACCGCCATGATTTCTTATATTTTAAGTTTATAAGACAAATCTATGACGTTATTTAGAATGATTATAAATAAGCGTTATTTTATGAACACAAATAAAAAAAGCACCGGATTTTAGTCCGGTGCTCATTAAATTATTCAATAAATTACTATGCCACCAGCGGTCCCTTACGATGTATTTCTGCATCCAAACATTCGCTCGTAATCACCATCCCTGCAACGCTACAAGCATTCTCAAGCGCAACACGAACAACCTTGGCCGGATCAATTACTCCAGATAGTAATAAATCTTCCTCCTTCATTGTTCTTGCATTGTACCCCTTCGATTCACCAGTTTTAATTTTCTCTATGATCCCTCCGTCAGTTATTCCGCAATTTGCCAAAATTTGTCTTAACGGGGCCTCTAAAGATTTCAATATAATCTGTCCACCAATTTTCTCCCCTTCATTCACAAGGTCCGCTTTTCCAACCGCATCGATACACCTCAATAAACAAACTCCTCCTCCGGGAACTATTCCTTCTTCCAAAGCCGATCTTGTCGCTCTGATGGCATCATCAACGCGATCCATCTTCTCATTCATTTCTACTTCCGTAGCAGCTCCAACGGACATAATCGCCACTCCTTCAGATATTCGTGCCAGGCGTTTTTTTAATCTTTCTATATCAAATGGATTTTTTGCATTTGCAAGCAACGCTTTAATCTCTTCCTTGCGAACTTCAATCGTAGCCTTCTTTCCACTGCCACCAATAAATCTTGTTGTCAACTCGGTGGATACGACTTTCGCACAATGTCCTATATAGGCCAACGTTGCATTTTCAAGTTTTGTTCCAAGTGTATCAGAAATGACAGTTGCTCCAGTAATAGCTGCAATGTCCGCCAACGATTCAGGGCGATATGCTGATGCCGGTTTGATTGCTGAAATTTTTAGTCCGCCTTTCATTTTATTAATTGTAACAAAAGACATAGCTTCTTGAGCCAGGTCGCTACAGACAATTAAAATAGGTTTGCCGGAAGGAATAATTTTCTCAAGCAATGGAGCAATTTCCTTGTGCAAAGTAATATCTGCATCTGTCACAATCACCATTACATCCTCCTGAATAACTTCCATGTTTGCGGGATCCGTAACAAAGTACTTGGACATATATCCTTTATCGATCTGCATTCCTTCAACAACACGAATAGTTGTTTCTGAGGTCATTGATTCCTCTACATCAACCACCCCTTGATCTCCTATTTTACCAAACGCTTCGGCAATAAAATTTCCCAACTCACTATCATTGTTTGCAGAAACTGTCGCAACATTTTTTATCTTGTCCGCATCACCATCAATTTTTTGAGAAATTTCTTTTATTCTTTCTACAACTTTCGCTACCGCCTTATCCATTCCCCGCTTAATATCCATTGAGTTTGATCCGGCAGATACCATTTTTAATCCTTCTCCGATCATGCATGCGGCAAGTACAGTTGCAGTAGTTGTCCCGTCTCCGGCATCATCAACAGTTTTTTTAGCAACATTCTTTATCATTTCTACACCAACGTTTACAAGTGGATCTTCTACCTGAATAGATCGCGCCACAGACACCCCATCCTTTGTAACCGAAGGATATTGATCTCCATGATAATCACTTATAATAACATTTCTGCCAGATGGTCCTAGCGTGATTGCTACTGCTTTTGCCACAGCGTCAACACCTTCTTTTAATTTTTTTCTTGCGTCTTCTCCAAATACTAGTTGTTTCATAGTTGTTGTTTAATTAAATTAAATTATAAGTTATACAGTAAATCTCTGTCCATCATTAAGAGGTAATCCTTGCCGTCAATTACAACTTCGGCTCCTTTGTTTTTGTGATACATCACTTTCGTTCCTATAGATGTAATTGTTACATCCGGACCAATGTTTACAATTATTCCCGTGTAAGGTTTTTCTTTCGCGTTATCAGGGATAATTAATCCGGATAGTGTTTGTCCTTGAGCCTCGTCCTGCTCGATTAAAACTCTGTTTAAATATGGGTGTCCGTTCATAGTATTATAGTTTATTTCTTGTAATGTTAAAAATGAATATTCTTTTCCGCAATAATTTAATCGACTAGCCAACCCATTGAAATAGCTTACACGACTTCCAATAGAAATATGTTTTATTTCTTCTCCCATCATCTGCACAATACCAACTCTCTCTCTTTCATTTCTCCTGTAAATTAATCCTCCACGAGAAATATTCTCTGTTACATCCTGCACAAGCATTTTGTTTGTCATACAAACAAGCGATCCGTTACGTTCAATGCCAATAATATTTCGGATACACATTCTATATAAATCTTTCTCTAAAACATTAATATCGTAATCAGCATCGTTTGTAAAGAAAACA
>JAQTOL010000420.1:2199-3369 GCA_028748945.1 Paludibacter sp. | reverse complement strand
CGGCCGGGATGCCCGCATATCGGGTGAAATGGTGAATCAACTTGTGATTGGCACCCTATTGGGCATGGGTTTCGATGTGGTTAATATCGGACTGGCAACAACGCCAACTACCGAATTGGCCGTTACTATGGAAAAGGCAGCAGGTGGGATTATCCTCACAGCCAGTCACAACCCGAAACAATGGAATGCCCTAAAATTATTAAACGAAAGAGGTGAGTTTCTGAATGCGTTGGAAGGGGAAAATGTATTAAAAATTGCAGCTGAAGAAAGTTTTGTTTTTTCCGAAGTGGATGAGCTGGGTAAACTGACCGAAGATTTCTCATATACAAAGAAACATATCGAAAGTGTGTTGGCACTCGAATTAGTGGATGTGGAAGCTATAAAATCGGCTGATTTCAGTGTAGCCATTGATTGTGTAAACTCAGTTGGAGGTATTGCCATCCCTGCATTACTGGAAGCATTGGGTGTCAAAAAAATTGAAAAATTATTCTGTGAACCGAATGGATATTTTCCACACAATCCTGAACCACTTCCAGAACATTTAACCGATATTTCCGATTTACTGAAACAAGGAAAAGCGGATGTTGGTTTTGTTGTTGATCCTGATGTGGACCGGCTGGCAATTATTTGTGAAGATGGCAGCATGTTTGGTGAGGAATATACCTTAGTCTCCATAGCAGACTATGTACTTCAACATACACCCGGTAATACTGTTTCAAATCTGAGTTCTACACGTGCTTTACGTGATGTAACCAATAAATATGGCGGTAAATATACTGCTTCTGCAGTTGGCGAAGTAAATGTGGTAACAACCATGAAAGCAACCAACGCAGTTATCGGAGGTGAAGGCAACGGCGGTGTTATTTACCCTGCCAGTCATTATGGTCGTGATTCATTAGTTGGAATAGCTTTGTTTCTTACATTAATGGCCAAATCAAAACAAAAAGTTTCCGACTTGCGTAAAAGTTATCCGGCTTACTTTATATCTAAAAATAAAATTCAATTAACACCGGCTATTGATGTTGATGAAATTTTAAAAGTTATCAAAGGCTCATACAAACAATACGAAGTAAATGATATTGATGGTGTAAAAATTGATTTTCCAACCGGTTGGGTACATTTGCGTAAATCGAATACCGAACCAATTATTCGAATCTATTCAGAGGCCGG
>JAQTOL010000420.1:0-2189 GCA_028748945.1 Paludibacter sp. | reverse complement strand
CGGAACTGCAGAACAGGCTGAAGCTTTTGCTCAGGCAATTATGGAGGAAATCAAGCGTATTGCATCGATCTGATAAATTAGATCCTTTCAATTTTCATTTTTATGCATATAAGAAAGAGCATATTCAGTGACTGAATATGCTCTTTCTTATTTCATTATCCGGATACAGGTGTTATGGTTTTGCGGTACTGTCATTCTCATTTATAAGCATTGGTCCGTATGCTTTCCTGAAACTGTATTTAGTCATTGTTTGATTAGACTCAAAGCCTATAGCGTTTATAATCATTGTTTTTTGCGTAATTTTCACGATACTATCCGAGTAGAAGCGCTCCATACGTTGATCCCAGAATAACTGTTCGGTTTCAAAGAGTTCACCTTGCAGATTCATAGCTTTAACCTGACCCCTAAGCTCCCAAAGTTGCTCATTCTCGTTAAACCGCGCATATTTACTGTGAATATCCGCATCAACTTTCAGATTTAAATCGAATTTTTCAAAATGGATCCCCTTTGGAAAGTTCCAGTATGGCTGACTTGCCTGATCATACACATCCCATTGTGGCGTTGTAATACGATAACGCGTAACTCCTGAATCCGAAATCATGGTCGTAATATCGATAGCGTGCTGAACCGGAAGCTTTGAACGATCAACTACAGCAGCAATTTTGTCTGTACCTTCCGAATTACAGGCAAACATAAAAAACAGCAAAACAACTACCATTAGGATAGTTGTTATGCTAAAATTCTTTCGTTTGTTTTTAAAATTTGTTCCCGGCATTTGAGATATCAGAATAAATAAATTCTTTGTTTATCTACAGATTGTGTTTTCACCAATCCACCCACCAACGAAAAACGATTTTCCGGTTTGTAAATTAGGTTGAAAGAAAATATCATCTTTTGAAGGAAAATAACTACTGTAAGTGCGTATTAATTTATCTGCATCTTCAATATTTTTGGCGCTCGAATCAACTTGCTTTGCTTTAACAAATTTATCAACTGCTACCCAATACACCGTTTTAGCTAAAACAGGATCATCAAAAATACCTTTGGATTTTGCATACATTATTCCTATCAGCAGGTAAGGACTTCCGTTGTTCGGATCATATTCCAGTGAATTGCGGGCATATTCACGCGATTTTGAAAAATTATTTAACTCCGAATAATAAATCTGTGCAATCTTATATTGGAAATCCGCCTTTTCCATTTTGTCGGAACTCAATTTGGTAGCATCCTCATAAAAAGCAATTGCTTTTACAAAATCACCTTTTTTATAGGACATTTCAGCACATCCATTGGCAGAGCCCGATGTCGGTTGAAGCTTATAAGCGGCAACAGCAGCAGCAAAATAAACTTCTGATTCGGTACACTGAACAAGTTTGTAAAAGTCAGTTACCTTGTTCAGGTATTCCAGGTTTTTACTGTTCTCAGCTATTTTTGTTTGATAGATACCATCCAAAGTCTTACAATCGGCAGCGCCACTCTGAGCAAAAACATATTCCAGGTTTTGTTTAATTTGAAGTGCTATTTTTGCTTTGACTGTGTCCTGATCCTTACTTTTTTGCTCCAGAATGTCATTCACTCTCAAATAATCAGCAATATATTTTTCTCCTTGTGTCTTATCAGCTTTATAAATATTGGTAGAAACAGCTATAAACTGACGAAGTACTTCAAGCTCAGTATTTACACCTAAACCATCGATTGACTGCTCCAACCAGGTATAAGCAGGTTTTTTCAATAAATCCGATTTGGAAAATGTAAGGTAATCCAATCCTTTTAAACCCAAAATCCACGGAGTCGGATAACGATCGTCATTCCCAAAATATTTAATCCGGTCGTCATACATCTTCATTAGTTCATTGAAAACCGTTTGATACGTTGCCTCATCTTTTGTTTGTCCTAATTTCCATTGTAGAATTTCTCTACCCCTGCTGTAAATAGCTTTATTAGCACCGGGACATTCTGCGTAAGCCAGTTGCCATGGTTTTAAAGCATCAGCATATTGTTTGTTTTTAGCTGATTCATTAAATAAACTGATATTTATCAAACAATTTTCTGATATTACAGGTGCTTCATCAGCAATTGCAGGAGTCGCAGGAGGTGCCACAGTCTCCCCTGAGTTAGATTTTTTGTCTTTTTTATTCTCTTTCTGAGCGTAACTTGTGGTAGTCAATACCAGACTCATGAAGAGAATC
>JAQTOL010000419.1 GCA_028748945.1 Paludibacter sp. | reverse complement strand
CCTGTTGAGTTTTGGTGAAAATGGAGAATTGATGCCAAAAAATGCCATTCGTGAATATAAATACGTGGAAAAATTCTTCAGTAAAAAAGCCGATGCAAAGATCAATTCGGATATAGATGCCGATAATCGGGCACAAGCCTGGACCGATTCATTGAAACTGAATGACAAGGAAAAAGAAGCACGCGTAAAAGCCGTGATTTTAAAACATATCAAAGCTGTACGTGACTGGCATAACGAACATCCATACACAATTATTCCGGAAGGTATTGATCCGATTACCGGAAATCCACTAACAAAAACTGAACGTGAAGTGATCGCTAATTCGGCAAAACCGAAATCCGTTCACAAAGGTTTAATGATTGGGCTACGGAAAGATTTGACAGAAGTACAGGTTGAGAAAATCCTTGATTTCTATACCATTGGCAAAGTCGCTTTTACAATGAAAGGCTATCAGGCAATCGTTCCAAACCTTACTGAAAAAGAAGAAGCGTATTTGTTGAGTCAAATGAAATTGGCTCGTGAACGGGCAGTCGATTATAAAAGCATGAAAGATATTTCGGCTATTTTTGAAATATACAAAACCAATTGCGAGAAATACCTGAACGAAAACGGTCGCAACTGGCATCAAATGTACAAGGATTTCACGAACAAAATAAAGGCAGAAAAAGAAGCGAAGAAAAAGGCGGAAGAAGAAGCTAAAACAAAAAACGGAAAGTAAAAAAGTTCATATTAATAATACGATAGTTGCAAAAATGAAAATTTTTTGCACCTATTTTTTTTATTTAAATAGCAATAAAAAAAATACAAATGATAAAACAGCACCTAACTGACAAATAACAAATAAATTAGCAATTTATAAAAACAAATAGCCATCATGTCGCGGTCAGAGGCAACAGAAGAACTGTTAATAAATGCAGTACTCGTTGAAAAGTATAATACAGAACTTATAGATATAAAAAAACACACACAACTGGCCAAATTTTAATCGTTCATCTCGCTGCAGATAACGTAAATTGAACTGAGTTTCCTTTCCAACCGTTTTCTTATAAACGAAAATGGCTGGAATGAGATGAACCTGTTTCGGTAAACATTATTATTTCTGTAGGTATGACCTTGATTATTTTAACTGATGGGTTCGATTTATCGTTCGGCTCCATTTTGGCTTTATCGGGTGCGTTCACTGCAGGAATGTTGTTATTTGGTGCTAAAATTAATGGTTTGAATATTTATTTTGGTTTCAATTTCAGAAGGAAAAAGAGCAATTCCGGGGGCAGTTCAAGGTGCTTTAATTATCGGCATACTGAATAACGGATTGATTCTTCAGGACGTTTCCTTTCTGGCAGCAAGATATTAAGGGTGGTTATTTTGCTGGCCGTTGTGATAGAAAAAGTCAATTCAAGCTCTAAATAAACTGCCTGCTGCAATTGTCGAATAAATTGTCTATAAAACAGTCTCATCCATTCGATAGCTTTTTAACTTCTGGTTAAATTTTTGTTCTCATCATTTTTAAAATAAATCATTACCTTTGCAGCTGAAAGAAACAAACAATTTTCGACTGAAATAGTGAAAATTGTCTGACAATGAGAAATAAATAAAAATTACATGTTTGAGAATTTTGATCCGGTTGAAGAAGCCGTTAAAGATATCCGTGAAGGAAAAATCGTATTGGTATTTGATGATGTAGCACGCGAAAATGAAGGAGACTTTATAGCTGCAGCCGAATTTGTTACACCTGAAATTATTAATTTTATGGCAAAATACGGCCGTGGTCTGATTTGCACGGCTATCACCGAAGAACGGGCAGTTGAGCTTCAACTTGAAAGAATGGTGGTGAATAATACAGCTACATTATCAACCGCTTTCACTGTTTCGGTCGATTTGCTTGGACATGGTTGTACCACCGGTATTTCAGCGTCCGACAGGGCAAAAACCGTCAAAGCACTGGTTGATAAGAGTACAAAACCATCCGAACTCGGTCGTCCGGGACATATTTTTCCACTTATCGCACATGCCGATGGCGTTTTAGGTCGTATGGGTCATACCGAAGCATCAATTGATTTGCCGTTTTTAGCAGGACTAAACCCATGTGGTGTACTGGTTGAAGTGATGAACGACGACGGGACTATGGCCCGATTGACTGATTTGGAAAAAGTAGCTAAAGAACATAACGTCAAACTGATTTCCATTAAACAGCTTGCTGAGTACAGAAAAAAGGCACATTGATTTGAATCAATTTAATGATAAACTGCACCAAAAGTTTTACACCAAGCTTTTTGGATGCAGTTTTTTTTTATCCACTCTGATTTTCAATTTTCTTTTTAATTTAAATGTCAAATAATTTAAAATTGAATTTGAATTACTTCCTGTTATTGGGTACAAAACGGCTTTTTTTACGTCTTTTTATTACTTAAGAAAAGAAAAAATCCTGCCAATGAAAATATTGAAACGAAAATTTTTGTACGCATTTTGTCTAATAATAATACCTAATTCAGTCGTTTACAGTCAAAATACCGATTACAAACTCTGGTATGACAGACCGGCACAAGTCTGGACTGAAGCTTTACCATTGGGAAATGGCCGGTTGGGAGCCATGGTTTTTGGAAACCCGGCGACGGAACAAATTCAATTGAATGAGGCAACCATCTGGGCCGGAAGTCCGAATAATAATGCGAATCCCACTGCACTTGAATACATCCCCAAAGTTCGGGAACTCGTTTTTGCCGGGAAATATTTGGAAGCACAAACACTCGCCACTGAAAAAGTAATGTCAAATACCAATTCAGGTATGCCCTATGAGACTTTTGGCGATTTGCGTATTTCTTTTCCCGGACATAGCAGGTATACTGATTATTACCGCGATCTGAATCTCGATTCGGCAAGGGCAACCGTACATTATAATGTGGATGGCGTGACCTATCAGCGCGAAATGTTTACTTCATTTACCGACCAGGTGGTGATTGTTCGACTGACAGCTTCGGAAAAAGGGAAAATAACCTTTAATGCTATTCTTACATCACCGCAGCAGGACGTATTTATCGCTTCGACTGGTGACACGGTAACTTTGAGTGGCATCACTCCAACACACGAACGTCAAAAAGGCAAAATAAAATTTAACGGACGGCTGACTGCTAAAATTCAGGGTGGAAGAATGACCTGTAAAGATGGCGTTTTATCGGTAGAACATGCTGATGAAGCCATTCTTTATGTTTCAATTGCAACCAATTTCAATAATTATAAAGACATTGATGGAAATGAAACCGGGCGGGCAAAAAACTACCTGGAAAAAGCGTTGAAAGTTGATTATCAAAAAGCCAAAACTGCTCATACCGTTTTCTTCAATCACTATATGAAGCGTTCTTCACTCGATTTGGGACCGAACCTGTCGAAAG
>JAQTOL010000418.1 GCA_028748945.1 Paludibacter sp. | reverse complement strand
ATGCCAAGTAACAAAGTCTGGCGATTTCCCTCTGTAATTCCGAACCGGCGGATTAATTTCGGTGCAATTTCACCTGATTGATCGTATGCTTCCTGAATTTTACGGGCATCACGGTCATTAATTACATAATAATCGCCTAATTGCTGATCCCAATATTTAATTTCGTCCTTTCTGTCACGATGGCAATTCCACGCATACCGTGCCCAGGCTTTGTTCCATATCCAGTCACGGTCAATTTGTTTCAAGCGGCCACCATCGGGCAGTTTATCAGCTGTGTATGGATAGTCCCAGTACGAAGCCTGCGGATACAAATGCAATCCGTTGGCACCCTGAATATTTTGCATCGCAATTACTACTTTCCGAATAAAATCAGGGGAACCGTAACGCCATGGCTCCAGATTAGCCAAAATATGTACATTGCTGATAAAAACCGGTCCGAGCTGACTCAGTTCTCTATCGGTTTGTGACCAGGGACCGCCCGGTTCGTAAGTTGTGAGACTTTCACCGGTGTACTTATTCATAGTATACAAGTTCTTATACAATGGTTTAGCAGCCGTAATATCCAATTTTGCATCCGTGTCGTGAGCACGCAGAATAATCGGTGGCTCGTCGGTTCGGCCCAACGCTTTCAGTCCGTCTTTAACCCCGGGAATAATGGTTTTTGTAAACCAGTTCACATCATCTTCATAGGTATCAATTGCCTCGCCGAGCGTAATCAGAAGCCCTACATTCGGATATTTTTCAACAAATGCAGCAATACTTTTGCGTGTATAATCGCTTATTAACGGAGAAATCGGACGGTTTCTGTCTTGTGTTTTTATCCCGTAATGTTCGGCAAAAGGTTTCGAAACAATGATGTTGTAGAACATTTGAATTACAAAAATTCCGCGTTTATCGGCTTCTTTTGTGAGGAATGAATAAATTTCTTCGTTCTTTTTAAACGTTTCATCGCTCACTTCCACCGCGAAAGGATAATCTTTCAACCGCACCAATGAAGCAAATGGATGCCCGTTCCACAAATACAGGGAATTCATGCGGTTTTCCACCAGCATGTCGAGGTATTCAATCCATTGTTTTTTATCGTAAAACCAGGGGAATGTTTCAGGCGTATACGGATATTCGTAAACGGTACGACCGGGCAGGTAAGTCGGTTTTTGCATACCAATACACGTTCCGCGCATCACCATTTCCGGAGCATCGGTAAAGGAAGCAGGTAAATCCAGTTTTTTTTCGTTTTGGAGGCGGTCGATGATTTCGCGGCAACCATAAATAGCACCGTTTCCATCCGTTCCGCAAATAAGTGTGGTGTTGTTCTTTGTTCCAATGAAAAAACCTTCTTTTTTCATTGAATCAGGCAACTGAATGTTTAATTGTTTCAGAATAGATTTTAATGCAGGATCGTTTTTTTCTATGACAATAATCGATTTATTTTTTGAAAATTCCGGTTTGCTAATTTTGTTTTCAACTGCGTAACCGTTATTTTTCAATGATTTAGTCAATATTTCAGTGCCAAAAATAACCCGGTTTGATGCATTGGGATAACTGAAAATATTGATATTTTCTCCGGAGGTATCATGAACCATCAACAACACAATAAATAAAACTAAACTTCTGAATTTCATACCTTAAACTTCTTCCAATTCAATGAATAATATTTAAAACAAGACGCTGAGAAAGTGGGTTTGTACTCAATCGGGTTGCAAAAACAAAATCGCCGACATAAGTAAAAACTCCGTCGGCGATTTTTGCAAAATTATAAAAAAGATTCATTTCTAACTCATCCTGTTCATGCAAAATAACTTGTGACCATCAACATCGATGGTATTGAATACGTGAAATCCGATTTTATTGTATATGCCAATGTTGGTTGAATTTGCAGTCTCAAGATAAAGAGCTGCTTTTGTTTTACTCATTTTTTCAACCATAAAGTTGATTAGTTTCTTTGCATAGCCTTTCCCCTGGCTTTCAGGCAAAACACCAATGCTGTACAAATGGGCATATTGACCGGTTTTGGGATGAAACTTGTATACCAGTTTATCCATTTTCAGAATCCGGAGGGTGGATTCAAGACCAATATTGAACAGAAATGAAATATTTCTGTAAATATATTTCCAGTTGAATTTTTCTTTCTTAGAGGTATTCCAAAGAGCTACCGCCGTATTGTCTTCGTTCAGATAGATTTCTCCCTTGTTAAACGATTCTTCAAACACATATTCCATGATAATTCTCAACTTGTTTTTGTTTTTTGATTTTTCCAACAGGAAATTGATGTGTGGATCATCTTTAAACGATTTTGTGAGAATGTCAACGACAACATTTTTGTCTTCAAACTTTGCTTTTTTCATTTTTTCTTACGCCTTAAAAAAATAGTTATAACATAATTTTCATTCAGATTTATGCAGTATTTTGATTCATCCGAATTTTGGAACAAATGTCATACTTTAAAGCGAAAGAATTTTTGACAAAAGTCAAATAAACGCGCTGTTGTTATTTTTTAGCACGTATCCGGCTCAATGTTTCCTGTGAAATGCCAAGATAAGATGCAATGTGACCTAAATAAGCTCTTTTGAGTATTTGCGGGTGGGTAGCAACAAGTTGTTCATAACTCTGTTTTGCTGTCTGAAATTGTAAACAAAGCGTACGCTCCATCACATCGAGATAGTATTTTTCGGTTAACAACCGACCAACATAATTAAATTCAGGATGCCTGTCATAAATGTTGTTTAAATCTTCATACGTAATGCCGTATAAAATGCCATCTTCAATTACCTCCACATTTTCGTATCCGGTTTTCTGCGAGAAAAAAGAATGGGTAGAGGTGGCAAAGTCATTTTCGAACCCAAACCAGGAAGTTATTTCCTTGCCATTTTGATAATGAAATCCCCTCAGAAAACCTTTCTTTATAAAAAAAAGCTGATGACAGATTTTTCCCTCAGATATTAGAATTTCTCCTTTTTTTACTTTAGATACAAAAACCTTTGAACTCAGATCTTCTCTGAGTTCTGTACTCAGAGGCATTAACTGTCCCAATATCAATAATAACTTTTCCATTTGAGAAATACGCTTGTGACTGTTTTTAATCCAACGACCCGATTGGGATGCAAATATACAGGTTTGATGTTGAATGTTTCAACTGGAAAGTAAAAATATTAATCATATCGATAAATCTCACGCTATTTTAATTTTTTGATTATCCGGCACCAACAAATATAGTGACAACCAACAAAGTAAATAGGCCAGACTGGCAATGGCAAAAACCACATAATAACTGCCGGTAATCTGAAGAATCAGTCCGACAGCTCCCGAAAATAAAACACCACCGATAGCTCCCGCAAAACCGGAAAGCCCTGTGACTGAACCAACAGCATTTTTCGGATAAATATCGGAAACAATGGTGAA
>JAQTOL010000417.1 GCA_028748945.1 Paludibacter sp. | reverse complement strand
CTATAACCTCAGCCTGGCATTTTAATAAAAAGCACTGGAACACGGTATTTATTGATCCGATGATTTCCCGCGATTTTTTATGTGAACTGATTATTCACTCCTACGCTCTGGTCGTGGCAGGATTGCCTAGGAAACTCAGGGAAGAGTTAGACTAGTGTAAACCGTTGCAACAAAACATTGCAGCGGTTTTTTTGTTTTTCTTTGATAATATTACTCCCAACATAAAGTAAAAATAAAAGTCATTCGTCTTCCTGATTATGGAGACAACACTCGATATCTCAATGGCAGAAAAAAAATCCATTTCCATCACCAATATCATAAAAGAACTTGGTGCAAATCTATTTGGGTTTGTGCGTGGGAAAGTGAAGAGTAACGAGGATGCTGAAGATATTTTGCAGGATGTATGGTATCAATTCACTAATTTGAATAATGTTGCCGAACTGGAGAATGTGAGTGCCTGGTTGTACGAGGTTGCACGAAATAAAATAACCGATAAATCCCGGAAAAAAACCAATCTAGCACTCGAAGATTACAGGTATGAAACCGATGAAGGTGATTTTAATTTCAAAGAAATCTTATTACTCGATGACAGTAATAATCCTGAACTGGCTTTCTTTAAAGAAATTTTCTGGAAGGAATTTCAATTGGCATTGGACGAATTACCACCCAATCAGAAAGAAGTGTTTCTCTTGAACGAAATGGAAGACCTGACTTTGCAACAGATTGCAGATCAAAAAAATGAGAATATTAAAACAATTATCAGCAGAAAAGGATATGCCGTGAAACATTTGCGAAGTAAACTCAATTATTTGTATAACGAGCTGAATGATTGGTAATAAGATAATGAAACAAAACTTCAAATTATGGTAACAGTTTACAAAACCAATGTTTCGACAAAGATCAGGGCAAAATCAATTGTTGATAAGCTCACCTCTGAACTTGCCGGATGTAGAATCAATTTTGATTTAGAGGATTGCGATAAAATTTTGAGGATAGAAGGAGCTGGTTTCAATGAAGGAATGGTAACCGAATTCCTGCGCAGGCACAAAATTCAATATGAAGAATTACTGTAATCGATTGATAAAATGACCATCAGATAAATTATAACTTCATTATTTACAGCTGAAAATTAAAATATAAAATATGAACACAATGAATCAATACAATTGGAAACGGAGACGTTTATTCTTTTTCCCGTTATTTATTCTCGGACTTTTCTTTATCAGTGGAGTTGTAATGTTTCTTTGGAACCTGATAATTCCTGAAATTTCTACCTGGTCACCATTATCTTATTGGCAGGCAATGGGATTGCTTGTGCTTAGTAAGATATTGTTCGGAGGATTTCATTTCAACAGGCATCACAGAGACCTGCACCGGGCTCACTTTGAGCACGCTCCATTCAGAGATAAATTTATGGAAATGACAACTGACGAAAAACAGAAATTTAAAGACCAGTGGAAAAATCAATGCTGTAAAACTCCAAACCCATCAAATGATTGAAGAATGAGGATATCCAAATTGAAAACGGATATCCTTTTTTTTATTATTAATTCCACGTGATTTAAAGTAAAACAGGGAACTGTACGTCTTCTATTGTATAAGACATAGACAAACAAATATTAAATTAAAACAAAATGACAAGATCAATTTTAGGAACCGTAGTTTGCGGTATGATTTTCGGAGCTTTAGCATTTTTTGTTCCTCATTTTTTAGTGGGAATACTTATATTTATGCTAATATTGAGACTCTTTCATGGTTGTGGCAGAGGTAGATGTTACGGACATCGTCAGGGACGATTATTTTACATGGCAGATAAAATTCGCCAAATGAGCGAGGAAGAATACGCCGAATTTAAAAACAAAATGGGAAATGGAGGTTATGCTCATCATGGCTACCATCATTATCATTCACATTGTTGCGGTGGTAATTATGGTTATCAAGCGGATAATAATCATTCCAATGAATCCAAAAAAGAAGAAACAACAAAGTAAGAATCCTTTAAAAAGACAAACAAAATGTATAGAAGATCAAGATTTTTAGTAGGTTTGGCAGCAGCAGCAATTACCTTTGGAAGCTTATGGTTTACAATGGGTCCGGCACATTTCAACCGTGGACATCGCTTTTGCGACCGAATGGATAACTGCTACATGCAGGAAACCCATCACAGACATTGTTGTCAGGGATTTGATGAACAACAAGCTGATTCAGTAATTATTATAAAGAAGATATACATTGACGAAGCGGTTAAGAAATAATCAGTGTATAGATTGAATACGGGCCCTTTGGTTTCTGAACGGAAACGAAAGGGCTTTTTGTTTGAACCGTAAAAACATTTATTCTAATACAACTGTTTTGCTACTATAATTTTCAAAACAAAAATATGAATAAGACCCGGTTAGAAGCTTTTAGCGATGGCGTAATTGCCATCATTATTACGATTATGGTATTGGAGCTGAAAATTCCTCATGGTGATGACTGGTATTCGCTTAAAAATCTTGCACCAAAATTTATAAGTTATATCATCAGTTTTATTTACGTGGCAATTTATTGGAACAATCACCATCATTTACTTTCTACGGTTAAACATGTTTCAGGAGCGATCCTTTGGTCGAATACACATTTACTTTTCTGGTTGTCACTTGTGCCTTTTGTAACGGCCTGGGCAGGAGAGAATCATTTTTCGGAATTACCTGTTGCAACTTATTCTCTTGTGCTTTTTATGGCGGCAGTTGCTTATTATATTCTTTCTAAATCCATCATTTCATCTCAAGGGAAAGATTCAGTACTGTCTTCAGCTATTGGAAAAGATTTAAAGGGAATTCTGTCAGCAGTAGCATACGCTATAGCAGTACCTCTTGCTTTCGTGTTTACACCGGCATCAATTTTTATTATTGTTGGGATAGCTTTGATTTGGTTGATACCGGACAGGAGAATTGAGAAGAAACTAAAGGAAATGGACTAGCTGATTATTTTCTTCCCGGTTTCCGGTTCCCATAACTTCCTGATGAAGATTTTCCACTTCGTACTGATCCGTTTTTCATTCCGTTGAAACCGGTTGAAGATTGACCGCGCAATTCTCTGGATTTTGGATTTGGATTCGTTGACCGATCCATTTGTTTGGCAGCCTTACTGCGGACAGTAGTTCGCGTTCCGGTTTCCGGTTTCCGGATGGCAGATTTGACAGGTTTCACACTTTTAATGTCTCTTTTCGGGTGTTTTGCTTCTGAAGTTGAATTGGCAATCGCGTCCATAATTTCTGCAATTTCATGTTTCTCCAACTGTCGCCATTCGCCTGTGGGAATACCTTTCAGGTTGATATTCATAATGCGAATCCGTTCCAGTTTCAGCACCTCATACTCGAAGTATTCACACATGCGGCGAATTTGTCTGTTCAGACCCTGAATCAAGAC
>JAQTOL010000416.1 GCA_028748945.1 Paludibacter sp. | reverse complement strand
GGAGTTTTCGGCACGAAAAGTCGGACCTAAAGTATAGATTGCCACCATCGACATAGCCGACAATTCACATTCAAGCTGACCGGAAACAGTAAGACTTGCTTGTTTCCCAAAAAAATCACCGCCATATTCAATTGCACCTTCTTCGTCTTTTTTTAAGTCATAAAGATTCATAGTTGTCACCTGAAACATTTGTCCGGCACCTTCACAATCCGATGCAGTGATTATGGGAGTATGAAAATAAAAAAATCCACGTTCGTGAAAGAAAGTATGTATAGCCATAGCCATGTGATGGCGAATCCGGAAAATAGCACCAAAAGTATTCGTTCGCGGGCGCAGGTGAGCAATTTCACGTAAAAATTCGAGTGTATGTCCTTTCTTTTGCAATGGATATGTTTCGGGATCGGCTGCACCGTAAATCTCTAGTTGTTCGGCTTGTATTTCAACTGCTTGCCCTTGACCCACAGATTCAACCAATTTACCTGTTACACTTATGCAGGCACCTGTAGTTATGGGTTTCAGGTATTCAATTCCAAATTTTTCGTTATCAACCACAACTTGAATGTTATGAATCGTAGAACCATCGTTCAGTGCAATAAAGCTTACGTTTTTATTTCCCCGGCGAGTTCTTACCCAACCTTTTATATTCACATCAGCACCAAAATCATTCCTTTTCAATGCATCAACTATAACTGTTCTACCCATAATCTTCAATTTCAAATTTCTTAATGCGTTTGTAATAAAATTTTAAAGACTGCAAAAATACAAATTTTCAGTGGAAAAACTGCATTGTACTAATACAAAAAGCACCAGATTCTGTTTCCGAACCGGTGCCTTTTAATATATTATAAAATAATTTCAGATTACTTGGCAGATTGTTCTATATTACCAATCATACTCATTGCGCAACGGAAACCTATATCATTACTTGATTTGTCTTGATCAAGATAGCGACGGGTAGAGGGATTTAACCAGAATACCCTGTCTTTCCATGAACCTCCTTTATAAACACGAGTTTTGTCTGAGATATTGGGTGATAACACGTCTGTCGGATCAATTTTGGCCATGTTCTTTACATTTGCCAATCCGGTTGAATCAACAGCAAGTGAAAAATTATATTGTGATGTTGGATCACCATCTTTATAGTCACGCACATCCCCACCGACCGTTACTTTGGTGGCAATGCGACCAAGAGAGTCAACCTGATAAACCTTGTTACCTAATTCATCTACACTGGCAACAACCGGAGTTGTATAAACGTTTCCTCTGAAGGAGTTATATTCAGCTTCATCCTGATATGATGTTGAGCGATAAACATCCAAAACCCATTCGTTGACATTTCCAGCCATATCATATAATCCAAAATCATTCGGGAAATAAGAACCAACTGGTGCTGTAATAGTTGCTTTATCATTAAGACTTCCGGAAGTTCCCATCATATCACCACGACCACGGACGAAGTTAGCTTCCATTCGTCCAAGTTGTTTTTTGGTTGGATTACGAACCTGATTTCCTGACCATGGATAGATTTTCCCTTCAGAAACTAATCCACTTTTATTCGACTCAATAGCATAAGCTGCAAATTCCCATTCAGCTTCAGTTGGGAGACGATATTCGGAGAAAAGAATTCCATCGGACATATCCACTTTCCGATTTTGACCATATAAATCTTTTTTAGGAGTTTTACCTACTTTTGGTTGGTAACTATCTTGTAAAAGATACTTTTGGGTATTAAATACAAAAGAATTTGCAATCGAGTCATGATTAGTTTCATTTTTAAGCAGCGTAAAATCAGGAGGCAAAATTATTCCCGCTCTGACTAATGCCAATTCGTTCACCCTATCTGTACGCCAGGTACAATAATCCATTGCCTGTTCCCAGGTAACTCCTACGACAGGATACTGATCGAAAGCAGGATGTGTAAAATAATTTTCCAGATAAGGTTCATTATAGGCTAATTCTTCCCTCCAAACAGTTACATTTGGTTTTGCCTTAGCCACTAATTTAGGAGCCGTTTTCCCAAAAACCACTTCCATCCAGTTTGTATATTCACGCCAATCGACATTTCTGATTTCATACTGATCCATATAAAATGAACTTACAGTAATCCGACGGCGTTTATTATCACGTGGTGCAGTAATAAATTCACCCTTTTCACCTATCGTGTATGATCCACCTTCTATAGCCACCATACCTGTTGGTATTTCGGTAATATATTTGTTCTTGACTAAAAAGCCAGTGCCGTTTTTATCGTTGTACTTCCAACCTGTCACACTGGAAAAGTCTTTGTTATTCGTTTTATTTGAACAACCGACCAATGTTATCGACAAACATAATAATGCTATTTTAGATATGGTTTTCAATTTCATAAAATGGGTGATAAATTTATAATGATTTTTTTTTAAAAACAACTCTGCAAAAATAGTGTTTTTTTCGTGTAATGACACAAAGTTAAGTGTTTTTTTTACTTTGTCAAATAAAAAAATCACATCATTATAACTGATTTTCTGATAAAAACGTATACGGGGCACTAATATTTTCATTTTTTTTTCTATATTACTACTCTGTCGCGATAATTTCTTACATTTGCAAATACATTAACAAGCTATATTTTTAGTCAAAATGAACCAACTTCCATTTCAAATTAATTTAAATAACAGATTGATTGATTTGTCATCGCCGATCGTAATGGGAATTGTGAATGTTACACCTGATTCTTTTTTCAAAGGAAACAGATTTATGTCTGAGAAAGGTATTTTACAGTGTGTTGAAAAAATTCTGATTGATGGTGGCAGTATAATTGATATCGGAGGTTATTCTACCCGGCCTTCCGCCGAGATTATTTCACAGGACGAAGAAATCAGAAGAGTTTCAGATGCACTTGAACTAATTTTGAATAAATTTCCGGATGTACTAATTTCGGTAGATACTTTCCGGTCCAGTGTTGTAAGACAGGTAGTAAAAAACTATCGTGTAGCAATGATAAACGATATAGGTGGGGGTACCCTCGACAATTTAATGTTTGAAACAATTGCCGATTTACAGGTGGCTTACGTACTCATGCATACCCGGGGAACTCCACAAACCATGCAATTTAAGACACAATATGAGAATATTGTATCAGACGTTCTGCATTTTCTTGAAAAAAGGTTAACTCAACTTCGATTGTTGGGCGTTAATGATGTGGTTATCGATCCGGGATTTGGATTTGCCAAAACATTGGAACAAAATTTTCAGGTATTGAATAAACTATCGTACTTAAAAGAACTGGAGGTTCCGATTATGGCTGGAGTGTCCAGAAAATCGATGATTTACAATCTACTTGAAACGGATGCCGCAGGGGCACTTAACGGAACAACCGCTACCAACATGCTGGCTCTTTTAGGAGGTGCTGGTATTTTGCGTGTACACGATGTAAAAGAAGCGA
>JAQTOL010000415.1 GCA_028748945.1 Paludibacter sp. | reverse complement strand
TAATATATAAGCATCTGCGAACGGGGACAGTCCCGATAGCGGATAGAAATAAAAATAAGATGACATTCGAAACAATAACAATTAATGATTTAGAAGAGATCAGGAATTTACAGCCTGAAGATTGGCCGGATATCATTCCTGATATGGAATTTTATATCAAATCTTCGTTTTGTAATCCAATGAAAGCTACGCTCAATAATAAGATTGTTGGCATAGGAACTTCCATCGTTTTTGAGAATACAAGTTGGGTTGCACACATTATTGTTGATCGTGATTCCAGAAATAAAGGTATCGGTTTACAAATTGTCAGTGAACTATTAGATTCGATCAGAAAAAAATCGATTGAGACATGTTCACTTATTGCAACCGAATTGGGTAAACCGGTTTATATGAAAGCCGGATTCAGAATCGTGGCAGAATACAGTTTTTTTAAAAGAGAAAAAAGTTGGGTTGACCGTCCTGTATCGGAAAAAGTGATTCCGTTTAAAGAGGAATACCGGTCAATGATTTATGAACTGGATAAAGAAATATCAGGCGAAAAGCGTGCGTTGTTATTAGCCGGTTATCTGGGAAATTCAATGTTATTCGTCGGGAACAATAAAGTGTTGGGGTATTACATCCCCGATTTAAAAGAAGGTTTGATATTTGCCGATACCCGGGAAGCGGGATGGGAATTGATGAAGTTAAAGTATTCGACGGTTGATACGGCTGTTCTTCCCTCGGATAATTCCGCAGGTCTTGCGTTTCTGAAACAAAATGGATTTATTGAAACCAAAAAAGGAACCCGGATGATCGTTGGAAAAGATGTTGACTGGAATCCCCGGAAGATGTACAGTCGGATTGGTGGAAATTTAGGCTAAAAAAGACTGTCCGAATTTCGAACAGTCTTTTTATCCTATCATTAAAGCGGAGCTTCAATTATCTGTACATTTCAATTTCCAGATCTTTACTCTCAAGCTATCGGGATGTGCAGCAGCGAGGGATTTAATATACAAAGCCTGAATAGTTGTAGACTCAATCTTTAGTTTTACTTTTGTATCAACAATTAAAAACGAAGAATTGTCATATTCAATTTCAACAATCAAATTTGATTTTAAATGAAACTAAAAAAAAGATCCAAACGTCTGTTGATCATATTACTCTCAGGAGCTTTATTACTCACTTATGCTTCTCTGGAAACAAGATGGGTTAAAACTACCAACATCATTATTGCATCAAAAGATATTCCAACATCTTTTGATGCTAAACGAATTGTATTTGTATCTGATATACATCATGGTGCAGCATTGTCAATAGAACGCGTTCAAAAACTTGTGAAACGAATCAATGATTTACACCCTGATATCATAATACTTGGAGGTGATTATGTTTCACGCGAAGCAAAATACATAAAACCTTTATTCGACGAATTGCGGAATCTGAAAAGCAAGTATGGAATTTATGGAGTTTTAGGAAATCACGACTATTTTGTAAACGGCGATTTGACAAAAAAAATGATGGAACGAAATGGAATCAAACTATGCGATAACAAGTCATATTGGTTAAGGATAAATGGTGATAGTATAAAAATAGGTGGAGTGGATGATCCGGATGGAAGTAAACCGATATTAGACAGTACTGTTTACGATGTACACCCTAAGAATTTTTGTATTTTGATTTCCCACAGACCTGATTTTATAAAAGAAATAAACGATGGTCTGGTCGACTTAACTCTTTCGGGTCATACACATGGAGGTCAGGTTACATTCTTTGGTTTATGGGCTCCAATTTTACCTGATGAAAATGGATTATGGGCCTATTTATCGTTTTCAAGTAAAGAACAAAAATACCGCTATGGACTTATTCATTCTACTTCAACAATGCAATCGTATATTACTTCGGGAATTGGTACACGCTTCCCGAATTTCCGCTTTTTTTGTCGTCCTGAAGTTGTTGTACTTGAATTAAAGAGAAAGTGAAATTATACTATATTTTGCAGTTCTGAAAAAATAATCAGTATAAGACACTGACAAGTCAGGATAGTCTTTGAAATTCAAAACTATAAATATTAATAAATCAATAAATATTTATATTTAAAACCCATTTTACAGGAGACATTTTAATCATTTGATTGTATTGATTCCTGTGGCAATTGCAAGAGAGAAGCAAATAAAATTTGAAAAGAGAATGGAGAAATGCATTGGTTGACAAGCAAAATGCAAATTGGGAAAACCGGCTGATTCGATTGATGTAAATAAAGAGCTTATAGGGTTAGTAAAGGAGTACTATAAGGGGATTGCGGATCAAAGTCCGCAAGGACAGTTGAGGTGCAGTTTTCAAGTCTGTTCAGTTCCTGACACGGGAGCAGAAAATTTAGAATAAAAAAGACTGTTCATTAACCTGAACAGTCTTTTATATTTCCCTTCTATATTAAATCAGTTGTACATTTCAATTACCAGATCTTTACTCTCAGGCTATCGGGACGCCACATTTTATCACCTTGCTTAACGCCGAAGGCGGAGTAGAATTCGGGCATATTGGATAAAGGACCGATCACTCTCCATTTTGCAGGAGAATGTACATCGCTTTTCACCTGGTTGGCTGTGGCTTCGGGGCGTGAGTTGAGCATCCATGCCGAGGCATAACCGAGGAAGAAACGCTGATCGGGATTTAATCCTGCAATTATTTCGTGGGTTTTGTACTGTTTCGTTTTTTTGAATGCTTCGTATCCCATAACTATTCCGCCCAAATCGGCAATATTCTCTCCCTGTGTCTGTTCTCCGTTGATATGCAGGCTATCGACAGCTACATAACCGTTGAATTGCTGCACAATCATTTTGGTTTTTTGATTAAACCGGATGCTGTCTTCTTTTGTCCACCAGTTACTCAAATTGCCGGAAGCATCGTATTTACAACCCTGATCATCGAAGCCATGTGTAATTTCATGGCCAATGGTACTGCCACCAATAATGGCGTACAGTATTGCGTCGTCGGCCATACGGCTTTCGTAACCGGGCACCATAATGTTACAACCGGGAATGACAATTTCGTTATTCGATGGATTATAATACGCATTGTAGGTTTGAGGTTCCATTCCCCATTCCATGCGGTCGACCGGTTTACCGTATTTATTTATCATGTAGTTGAATTCCCATTGGTTGGCACGCATTACATTTTTCAGGTAGGAACTGCGATCGATATGCATACTGCTGAGATCTTTCCATTTATCGGGATAACCCATTTTCATAATCACTGCAGAAAGTTTATTCAATGCTTTTTCTTTGGTGGTTTCGCTCATCCAGTCCAATGCTTTGATATGTTGGGCATAAACCTTCCGGATATTTTTCCCAATTTCCAGCAATTTTTCTTTGGTTCCTTTGGGCAGGTATTCTTTCACATATACCTCACCGATCAATTCTCCCAGTGAACTGTTTGTCTGTCCTACC
>JAQTOL010000414.1 GCA_028748945.1 Paludibacter sp. | reverse complement strand
TAGGCCTTGCTTCGGATGGACGATACAAATTGTTATTGCAAAAGTTGGAATTTAGAAAGGAAGTGATTGAATTGTGTAAAAAGCTTACTATAAAAGCGGATACTTTGGAGTTGCTTTTTTCGGAAAGGAGAACTGCCTTATTGAGTCGCAGTACTAAGTTGGAAACCTTAATTACCCGACCTCAGCTTTCGATCTTCGATTTTCTGGAATTTGTTCCTAAACTGAATCAATTGTATTGTAAAATTCCTGAAAATCTTCGGCGAGAAGTTTTTGAATCTACTGAGATTCTTATAAAATATTCAGGTTATATTGATCGCGAAAGTTTGGTCGCTGAAAAGTACACACGGCTAGAAGGAATATTTATAGATAAAAAATTTAATTATCAGCTAATTGAATCATTATCGACCGAAGCTCGTCAGAAACTTGATAAAATTCAACCAAAGACAATTGGACAAGCAAGTCGGATACCTGGAATTTCGCCTAGTGATATTAATGTGCTTCTCGTCCTGTTGGGAAGATGATGTTCCACGTGGAACAATTTTATTTATTTAAATTTAAAAAGATGGCAAAGATGATTGATCTTGATATTGTGAAGAAGTCCATAAGGAATATTCCTGATTTCCCGAAACCTGGAATTCATTTTAAAGATGTTTCTACGTCATATCAGGATGGTGAAATTATGAATTTTATATCTTCGGCGATCCATGAGCATTATAAAGATTTAGGAATTACAAAAGTAATTGGAATTGAATCTCGGGGGTTTATTCTTGGAGGCATATTAGCAGATAAACTTTCTGCCGGATTTATTCCAATTCGTAAACCCGGGAAACTTCCTTCTGAAATTTATTCACAATCGTATGAATTGGAATATGGATTTGATACACTCGAAATCCATCGCGATGCGCTTGACTCTGATGACATCGTTTTGATTCATGATGATCTCCTGGCAACGGGTGGAACCATCGGTGCGGCAATTGATCTGGTGCGAAAATTTGGTGTTTCGAAGATATATGTCAATTTTTTCGTTCAACTTGATTTTTTAAAAGGAATTGAAAAGATTGACCCTACGGTTCAAACCTGGTCGCTAATCCATTTCTAATTTTTCGATAATGGAAGGTGAATTAATCTTATCTGAAAAGTTAAAAGCACTTGTTTCAATTCTTCCTGATACTCCAGGGGTGTACCAGTATTTTAGTGCAGAAGGTAAGATCATTTATGTAGGAAAGGCGAAAAATCTTCGAAAAAGAGTGACTTCCTATTTTTCGAAGGTTCATGAGAATCGTAAGACGGCAATATTAGTGCGAAATATTGCAGATATTAAACACATCGTAGTTGATTCGGAAGAGGATGCTTTACTACTGGAAAACAATCTGATTAAAAAATATCAGCCACGGTATAATGTATTACTAAAAGACGACAAATCATTTCCTTGGATTTGCATCAAAAACGAACCTTTTCCCAGGGTTTTTTTTACGCGCAATGTGATTCGAGATGGATCATCCTATTTTGGCCCATATACATCTGTTCCAATGGTAAGAACGATTCTTGATGTGATAAGACGGCTTTATCCTATTAGGAATTGTAGTTTGAATTTGTCGCCAGAAAGTATTTCGAAAAATAAATACAAAGTGTGTCTGGAATATCAAATTGGAAATTGTAAGGGACCTTGCGAGAGTTTGCAAACTGAGGCGGATTATTTGGATAGTATTGCCCAAATCAAAGAAATACTAAAAGGAAATTTGTCATCGGTTGTTACTCATCTGAAAGGTATGATGATTCAATCAGCAGCTGAATACAAATTTGAAGAGGCTGAAAATTTTAAAAATAAGATTACAATTCTCGAAAATTATAAAAGTAAATCAACAATCGTCAGCTCTTCAATTTCGAATGTAGATGTTTTTTCATTCGACGAAGACAATGCATATGGGTATGTGAATTTCTTAAGAGTTGTTGATGGGGCAATTGTTCAGGCCCACACAATGGAAATTAAAAAAAGACTCGATGAATCAAAAGAGGAGCTTCTTGCGTTGGGCATCATTGATATTCGGCAAAAATTCTTCTTAAATTCAAAAGAGATCATCATTCCGTTTAATTTGGATATCCAATTTAAAGAGGTAAAAATGGTTATTCCGGTGATAGGAGATAAGCGTAAACTTCTCGAACTTTCAGAACGGAATGTGCGGTTTTACAAGCTTGATAAAAACAAACAATTGTCATTAAGGACACCTCAAACCAGGACTAACCGACTATTGGATCAGATTCAAAAGGATCTTAGGCTGAAGGAATTGCCTCACCGAATTGAATGTTTCGACAATTCAAACATTCAGGGCGCACAGCCAGTTGCTGCATGTGTCGTCTTTATTGATGGGAAGCCCGCAAAGAGAGAATATCGTCATTTTAATGTAAAAACAGTTGAAGGACCTAATGATTTTGCATCAATGGAAGAGATTATTTTCCGCAGATATGATCGGTTAATCAAGGAAAATAGTGGTTTGCCACAATTAGTTGTTATTGATGGAGGGAAGGGGCAATTAAGTTCGGCACTCACAACCTTCGAAAGGCTTGGGATCAAAGGCCAGGTGGCTGTAATCGGAATTGCTAAAAAATTAGAGGAGATCATTTATCCGGATGATCCAATTCCCCTTTACCTTGACAAAAATTCGGAAACTCTTAGGGTGCTTCAACATATTAGGAATGAAGCACACCGTTTTGGCATTACATTTCACAGAAATAAACGATCAAAGGAATTTATTATTAGTGAGCTTGAAAATATTCCGGGTATTGGTGAGAAAACAGTTGAGGTACTATTGCGTAAGTTTAAGTCTATCAATAGATTAAAGTCTATTGATAAAAATGAAATTATTGCACTGATAGGTATCAGTAAAGCGGATAAACTTGAATCCTATTTTGAAAAATTGATGTAGGTCACCGTTTAAACATTGAGTAGGTGTTTAAAATAGCAGGTGGCAAAACTCTTTCACATTAAAATGTTCTAATCGATTGAGATAATTGTCTTTCAACAAGAGCTCGAGTATTGTATAAAATTCGTGCCGTGCGCCTGTTAATTTTTCTAATGCATCGTGATATTCCGGGTTCGTTTTTCTATCAATGTTTGCTTCGATATTGATAATTATTCCTTTCTCAATTTGCATTTTTAGTTTCAGATCTAAATTCGGTTGAGAAATTGAGTTGGAGAAAGTGTACTTGGGAGAGTATCCGAATACCCATTCCCAGGAAGCATATTTTCCCTTGGAGATTTCTGATATTCTGTTGGCTTCTAAATTTGTAATAGGCTCTAATACAGGCCTATCCAATATTTTAAGAATATTTTGGAAAAGATTTCGACTAAACTGGTCCATCGTTTGCTGATTCACAAGATGTTCCAGAATATTGGTTACTTTCGATTTTACTGATTTTATTGATTTGTCGGTGTATTTTTCTGAAACATTATTT
>JAQTOL010000413.1 GCA_028748945.1 Paludibacter sp. | reverse complement strand
GTGGGAATATTGCGGGTTGGCTTTTCATTGGTTTTGGATTGGCTTATGCAGTTTGGGGTTTTAGAAGAGCTCTCAAAAATAAAACACATACTCACGCTCATTTTCATCTAAACGGAAAAAAACATGATTATGAACATACTCATTTTGTGGAACATGCTCATATTCACACCGGCGAAAATGATGAGACAAACGAGAAAGTAAACTATAAAAGTCTGACTCCCTGGATTTTGTTTGTCATTTTTGTTTTAGGGCCTTGTGAACCTCTGATTCCACTCGTTATGTTTCCTGCTCTTGAGCACAGCACTTTAGGTGTAATAACTGTGAGTGCCGTTTTTGGCATCGTTACCATTGCCACTATGACGACAATAGTGATTCTAATGACCACAGGAATAAGTTTTGTAAAATTAGAGAAATTGGAAAAATACACTCACGCGTTGGCAGGTTCTGCCATTTTTCTCAGTGGAATGGCCATACAGTTTTTAGGACTGTAAGCATTTATATTTAAATTCTTAAGATGTTTATTCTGAGAATAATTTGTTAATTGAAATAGATAAAAAATGGAACTACAAGATAAATACGAGAAACTCAAAACAATAATTTCCGAAACCGGTAAAGCCGCCGTGGCTTTTTCGGGGGGTGTAGACAGCACCTTACTCTCCAAAGTGGGATATGATGTGCTGAAAGAAAATTCAATAGCTATAACCTTGGTTTCGGCCATGAATGCCAGATCGGAAATGAAAGATGCAGAAGATTTGGCTCAGGAAATCGGCATTACCCATTATAAAATTTACGAAGATGAAATAGCCGATGATGTGCTGGCAAATCCGGTGAACAGATGCTATTTTTGTAAAAAAACGGAATTTACCAAGATACTTGAAAAAGCGAAAGAAGTAGGTATCAAATACGTTTTCGATGGTTCCAATATGGACGATATGTCCGATTACCGTCCCGGACTTCAGGCCCTGAGCGAGCTGAAAGTGATTAGTCCGCTTCGAATGGCCGGTCTGACCAAAAGCGATATACGTGAACTTTCGCACCAGCTGGGCTTACGCACCTGGAATAAACCGGCTTTAGCATGTCTGGGTTCCCGTGTTCCTTATGGTGAACGTATTACCATCGAAAAACTTACTAAAATTGATAAATCGGAAGATTATATGCGATCGTTGGGATTTGTTCAATTTCGTGTGCGGAGTCATGGTGATATGGCACGTATCGAAGTGAGCCCGGAGGAACGTACCAAATTATTTAATGAGAAATTGCTCGACAATATTTCCAAACAATTGAAATCCTACGGTTATCAATATGTTTGTGTCGAATTAGAAGGGTATATAACAGGAAGTCTGAACCGGAACATTACAAAACCTGAAAAGAATGACTGAAGAAGAAATACTATCGCTGCTAAAAAAGGTAAAGGAAGGAAATCTGGATATCGACGAGGCAGTGGGCCGGTTGAAACAACTTCCTTTCGAAGATTTGGGCTATGCCAAAGTGGATCATCACAGGGAAATCAGAACAGGTTATCCTGAAGTGATTTTTTGTCCGGGGAAAACCATTGAACAAATTCGGGGTATTATAGAACGTTTGTTGGCAAAGGGTACTAACATAATGGCCAGCAGAGCCGAAAAGTCAGTTTACGGAGCCATCAAAGACCTGGCTGAACACATGGAGTATTATCCCGAAGCCCGAACAATTTTTATCCAGCAAAAGGAAATTTCAAAAAGTAAATCGCGTGTATTGGTTGTCACCGGAGGTACTTCGGACATACCGGTAGCCGAAGAAGCCGTAGTTACGGCAGAAAAACTGGGTTGCACAGTCGAACGGCTTTATGATGTGGGAGTGGCGGGCATCCACCGGTTACTGGCGAATAGATACCGGTTAGATAATGTTCAGGTTATTATAGCCGTGGCAGGAATGGAAGGTGCTTTGCCTAGCGTAATTGGCGGACTGACAGACAAACCTGTCATTGCAGTTCCTACCAGCATTGGTTATGGTGCAAACTTTGGCGGGTTGGCTGCCTTGCTGGCTATGCTCAACAGTTGTGCCAGTGGGGTGGGAGTAGTCAATATTGATAATGGCTTTGGTGCCGGATTTTTAGCTGCAACCATTATACGGCAAATAGAGTTAAATAATTCATAATTCACAATTCATAATTCATATTTAATATCTCATCTTTTATAAGAAACAGAATGGAAAAACGAATTTTATATTTCGATTGCTTTTCGGGCATTAGTGGCGATATGACTATCGGAGCATTACTCGACCTGGGCATTGATCAAACTGCATTTTTAGCTGAACTAAGTAAAATTAATCTCGACGAATTTGAAGTTGAAATTAAAAAGGGGCTGAAAAATGGAATTTCGGGTACCGATTTTACTGTTCACCTCACGATGCAGAAAGATGACCACGATGAACATTCACATGCTCATAATCACAAAGATGAGCTCCACGACCATCATCACGACCACCATCATGAACAAAACCATGATCACGGTCATGAACCTGAACAGTTGAATGAAAAGCCGCACGATCATGCGCACACCCGTAATCTGGGTGATATATACACCATCATTGACAGTAGTGATTTAAGTGATTTTGTAAAAACCCGGAGTAAAAAGATATTTTATATTGTTGCCGAAGCGGAAGCTAAAATACATGCGAAAGGAATAGACGAAGTACATTTTCATGAAATTGGAGCTGTAGACTCTATCGTCGATATTATTGGGGCTGCCATTTGTGTAGAAATGCTGCAGGTGGATGAAATACAATGTTCGGAAATTAATCTTGGTAGTGGATTTGTGCATTGCGAACATGGAATTTTTCCTGTGCCTGCACCGGCCACACTGGAAATTCTGAAAGGCGTACCCGTTTACAGTCAAAATGCCAAAAAAGAACTCACCACGCCTACCGGTGCTGCCATCGTAAAAGCACTTTGTTTCGAATTTGGGAGTATGCCCGGGTTTACGATTGAAAAAATGGGCTATGGATTAGGCAAGCGCGATATGGAAACGCCCAATGTGCTACGAGTGATCGTCGGTAAAAAAAAAAGTCCGGCACATTGATCATGCTGGAAACCAATATTGATAATATGAATCCCGAAATCTATTCGTATTTGTTTCCAAAATTGCTTGATAATAAGGCTTTGGATGTATTTGTTACTCCAATAACCATGAAGAAGAACCGACCGGCCAATATCCTGAGTGTTCTGTGCCACGAAGAAATGGTTGAGAAAATGGAGGAAATTATTTTCACAGAAACAACAACGCTGGGTATCCGTAAATACATGGTTGAACGCGAAGAGTTACAACGTGAACTGAAGAAAGTAGTCACTCGCTTTGGAGAAGTGACCGTGAAGTTTGCTTACAGAAATGGTAAACCGCTTAAATTTGCACCCGAATATGAAGAATGCCGTCGGATAGCCGAAAAGGTCCATCTTCCATTGATTCAGGTTATCAGC
>JAQTOL010000412.1 GCA_028748945.1 Paludibacter sp. | reverse complement strand
AAGCGACAGATAAAATGGTTGATTTTTAAATTCAGGTAATATTTCCTCCAGTGTTTTTCCTTCAATATATCTACCTTTTCCCAACATTTCTTTCATGCTTTTATTGGCCAACGAAACGACCATATCTTTTCCTTTCAGTATGGCAATAGCAAAAGGTGATTGAAGGAGCATCAAGTTATAGCGTTTATTACTATCTTCGACAAGCTTCAACGCCTTTTTCTCCATCGCCAGTTGTACTTCCAATTCTTTATTTTCTTTTTCCTGAAGGTCAATAGCCAGTTTTTTTACTATGGTGATATCAGCAATAGTAAGAACAATTAACTCCTCATTCTGACTCTGAAGAAGAATTCGGTGCGCATTGAGTAACATTGTTTTTTTACCTATCACAGGAAAAGTATGTTCTACTTCAAAATCGTGAAAACGTATATTTTTTGGAATAATATCTTCAAGTAAATCACGCAGTTGAAGAATATTCCATTGATTATTTCCCAGTTTATACAACGAAATTCCCTGGCATTCCTTTTCGGAAACATGAAATGTTTTACAAAATGATTTGTTAGCCGAAACAATACGAATATGCTTATCGAGAATAAGCATAGGTTCATGAACGGTATCGAGAATAACCTTATGATAATTATTTAATTCCTCAATTTGTAGAATTCGAGCATTCAATTCCTGATTGCTTGAACTAAGTTCTTCGTTGGTCGACTCTATCTCTTCTTTGGATGTTTCGAGTTCTTCGTTTAAACTTTGAAGTTCTTCGTTACTCGAAATAATTTCTTCGTTGGCACTTTGTAGTTCTTCATTTGCTGCTTCCTGATCTTGCGTAATGGTACCCATATCAGCACGGGCAGCTGCAAGTTCTTCTTCCAGTTTTCTAATCCTTTTATCTTTTGCTATGTTATTGTATTTTTTGTCATGAACAGTATGTTCACCCAGTTCTATTTCATGTCCGCTGAAAACAACAACCAACAATGGTTCTTCTCCTTCTACTTTGAGTGGTGTAACTTCGATATTTACATTTTGAACTGTATTTCTATCTTGATCACGATTCATCTCAATATCCATCTTACGGACGGTCTGATTCGTTTTAATGGCGTGATGAATGGCATTACGCAGTTCGAAAGAAATTTCAACATGTACCATTTTTAAAATATTAAAACTGGCTCTCCCGGGAGCATGCTGAAGATAATGGGAAGTTGAACCCCTGAATTGAAGAATTTCCAGGTCGTAATTGATGATTACACTTGCGGGTACATATTGTGAAAGCAAAATAGCATCAAAAGCGTTACTTAAATTTCCATTGATTGCCGAAGGTGTCTTTTTTATATTTGAACTGGTATTTATAGTCATTTCTGATAATTTTGTGTTCATCTCACCATTCGAAATTTGTGAAATGCGTGGAGTTAAATCAGGAATTTTGGAAGGTCCCGAAATTTTTTTTCTGGTATAAATTTTAAATTTTTTATCCAATGAACTGAAAAGTTGAGTGGATGCACCAACAGTTTCCGATTTGCCAAGCATCAGGCATCCACTTTCATTTAATCCATAGTGAAATGTCGAAATCGCTTTTTTTTGTGCTAATGCATCAAGATAAATCAGGAAGTTCCGGCAACTTATTAAATCCATATGTGAAAAGGGAGGATCATTCAGTATATTGTGCTTTGCAAATACACAAACATCGCGTACATCTTTAGAAATCCGGTACTTATCCTTCGATTTTGTGAAAAACCGTTGCAATCGTTTGGGTGAAACATTTTTTAACTGGTGAAGGGTATATTCTCCAATGCGTGCTTCAGCTATAGCTTTGGGACTGAGGTCTGTACCAAAAATTTGAAAAGGAATATTATACGTTTTCTTCTCCTTCATTTCGAGCAACATGATAGCAATGGAGTAAACCTCTTCGCCGGTAGCACATGCGGCAACCCAAATCCTCAAAGTTTCACCGGGAGCTTTGGTTTTAATCAAACGGGGTAATAACGAGTTTCTTAGAAGCAAAAAGGCATCTGCATCTCTGAAAAAATCAGTTACATTGATCAGTAGATCCTGATAAAGTAAATCTACCTCACTGCTTTTTTGTTCAACTAATTCCGAATACTGTTTTAGAGTCTTTACTTTATTTATCATCATTCGACGAATCATCCGTCTCTTGATAGTGTTCATTTTATAATGGCTGAAATCAACACTTTTTTCTTTCAATAAAATCTGAAGAATCTTATTTAAGTTGGGATTATTATTCTCGATTTCATTTTCAGGTGCAATTTTCACTAAACCAGGTCTGACAAAAGCATGTTTGCTCATCCAATTTAATTTCCCTGCAATTTCTTTTGGAGATAAAATAAAATCAATTACACCTTTGGCGATAGCGGATTCGGGCATAGTACTGAATTTTGCAGAATTATCCTGAGCAAATGTTAGTCCGCCTGCCAATTTTATTTCTTTTAATCCGCGAGTGCCATCAGTGTTACTTCCCGAGAGTATAATGCCAATTACATTTTCCTTATGCGTTTCGGCTAATGAAGAGAAAAGAACATCGATGGATAGAATATACGTTTTTTCTTTCGGGCGAGGAATTAGTTTAATGTGACCGTCTGTAACCTCAATTACTTTATTGTAGGGAATAATGTACACATTATTGGGCTCCATTTTTTCCATATTGTCAATGTCCTGCACAGGCATTTTGGTTGCCTTCGACAGAAGTGGAGTAAGCATGCTTTTATGGTCAGGACTCAAATGCTGTACATAAATAAATGCCATACCCGTGGTAGGTGACAAATTTTCCAAAAATTGGGTGATTGCTTCCAGACCTCCTGCCGAGGCGCCTATGGCTACAACGGTAAAGGGATTTTTACTCTTTGTATTTACTTTTGAGCTTTCATTCTGGCTGCGTATGTCATCAGTCTTCTCATTCATCCCTTCCTTAACACCTGCAGGTGAATTGGTTTTGGTTTCCATTTCTGAAAGAGATTGTTTTTTTATTGTCAAAGAAGTTGATTCCATTTTGTGGAGTTTTTTTATTTTTACTTATCTTGCAATGATCTGTATGTATAATCCATTGTAAATGTGTATTTTTATTTCAATATTAAAAATTCTATCGTTATTATCAGCTAAAATGATTGATGAACAGAAGTATCTATGTCAATATAACCATTTTAGGTTGATTAGGTTCTTTTTGTGTAGTTAAAAGAACAATGATTTGTGCTTCTTCAATTTTTCTAAATATTGATAGTTTAGTAAACAAAGTAACAAAGATATACTATTTTAATTGCTGAAAGGCATAAAAAGCGATAAATTAATAACAGCAGTTTTGATTTCTAATAAAAAAAACCATGCGCACGCCGAACCAATGCACCGAAAGAAACACCAGCAGCGCGAGTCCGGAGGTCACCGACAGATTTCCCATCGGCGAATGCAGCCCCGGGATGATGCCGAGCAGATTCGAAATCAGGATGTAAA
>JAQTOL010000411.1 GCA_028748945.1 Paludibacter sp. | reverse complement strand
ATATCAGGGTGCTTTAAACGCAGGAAGAGGTCTGGAATGGATGCTGGAAGCAATGCCTTTTATTGAAAATGCCATGCTGGTCATTATTGGTGACGGAGATATCCGTGCAGAACTTGAAATGCTGACCACAAAATTGAAAATTGAAAATAAAGTTGTGTTTTTGGGCAAAATTTCAGGAGAAACCTTGCATGAATATACTCCTTCCGCCGCTATCGGTTTATGTTTACTCGAAGAAAAAGGATTGAGTTATTATTATGCTTTACCAAACCGGATATTCGACTATATTCAGGCAAATGTTCCGGTTTTGGCGACCCGCTTTCCCGAAATTGCAAACATTGTGGAAACATATAAAACCGGTTTTCTTGTCGATCATTATGAACCGAATTATTTGGCACGGGTGATAAACGATATGCTTGACTTTCCTTTTAGTACGACTCATTTTGAAACGACGGCAAAAGAATTGTGCTGGGAGAATGAAGAAAGTCTTTTGATGGAAGTTATAAACGGACAATAAACTTTCACCGGTAATTATCAAATGGATACCGGTGAAATAAACAAAACAACTATTTAACATCATATTTTTTATGAGACCTTACATTTTAGCGGAGAGCAACTGGAATTATATAAAAGACAGCAAATTTGATTTAGCTGTTTTGCCATGGGGTGCTACAGAAGCACACAATTACCATCTTCCCTATTCATGCGATATAATTGAGTCCGATTTAATAGCAGCAGAATCTGCCCGGATTGCAAGTGAAATGGGGGCAAAAGTAATTGTTTTGCCAACAATTCCTTTTGGTGTAAACACGGGGCAAAAAGACATATTGCTGGACATAAACATAAATCCAAGCACACAAATGGCTATTCTTAAAGATATTATACGCGGTTTGGACAGACAGGGAATTTACAAATTAATGATATTTAATAGTCATGGAGGCAATGACTTTAAAGCAATGATAAGAGAAATCGGTTTGGATTTCCCGAAAATGTTTATCTGTACTTCCAATTGGTTTCAGGCATTAAACAGATTTGATTATTTCGAAAACTCAGGCGATCACGCAGAAGAAATGGAAACAAGTTTGATGCTTTATCTAAAACCCGAATTGGTGTTAGCAAAAGAAAAATGGGGATCAGGCAAAGAGAAGAAAAACAAAATTAAATCCTTTGCCGAAGGTTGGTTGTGGACCGAACGAAAATGGTCAAAAATAACGGAAGACACCGGTGTCGGCAATCCTCATAAGGCAACAAAAGAAAAAGGAGAACGTTTTTTCAGGGACGTGACTCAGAAAATTGGCAATGTTATAGTTGAATTGTGTCAGGCTGATATTGAAAATTTATATGAATAGGTTTAGTAATAAGAAAAGTCATTAAGCCTGAAACAGAAATTGATAAATTATTTTATAAAATTTATTTAGTTGGTAATTATCAAAATACTATTATGCTTTCCATCCTCATCCCGACATACAACTACAACATCACCCGATTGGTGGCAGATTTGCACCAACAGGCCATGGATTCGTATGTCGATTTTGAAATAATCGTGATGGAAGATGGTTCGAAGCTTTATGTGGAAGAAAATAAAATTGTTGCTGACTTTGAATTTTGCAGACATATTGTTTTAGAAAACAATATCGGGCGTTCGGCTGTCCGCAACAAATTGGCAGACGAAGCCAGTTACGGACATTTGCTTTTTATGGATTGTGATGCGGAAGTTAGTTCGGAACATTTTGTAGAAAAATACATTTCGTTTTGCAGAGAAGAATGTGTGGTAATTGGTGGAACAGCCTATGACCCGAACGAGAATAACACGGCCTACAGTTTACGACTGAAATACGGTCGTGAACGCGAAGCCCGAACGGCAATCGAACGTGACAAGAATAACTTTGCCACTTTCAATTTTCTCATCTCCGCATCCATTTTCAATCGGGTTCGTTTTGATGAAACGATACGGGGGTATGGTCATGAAGACATGCTTTTCGGGCACCAACTTCATCAACTTGGTTATGAATTTATACAAATAGAAAATCCTTTAATCCACAAAGGACTGGATGACAACGAGACTTTTCTCAAAAAAACCGAAGAAGGAACGAGGAATCTTTTTCTGCTAAGTCAGACCGGCCGTTATCCTTTTTTGATGGACGAATCGAAATTGCTTCATATGTTTATACGAATTAACAAATTGAAATTAACCCGTTTATTTGCGTTGAAATTTGATATACTGAAAAGCATCCTAGTGAAGCAGCTTTGCGTTGAATCACCCTCACTCCTGCTCTATGATCTGTATAAAATACTTTTTCTATGCAAAACATCGCTGACAAAATGACAAATTGTCAGCGAAAATATCCCTCTTTTCCCTCCAATAACTTTCTAGCTGTCAAAACTGACACCGAAAAGCTTTGGCATAAAATTCGTAAAGGTGTAGACACGATTCAAAACCTTGGAAGTTTCTGATTTTAAACTTTACAAACTTATATATTAACAACTTAAAAATACAGATAAGTATGAACATTAAACCATTAGCTGACCGTGTGTTGGTAAAACCAGTAGCGGCGGAAGAAAAAACGATTAGCGGTATTATTATTCCCGATTCAGCCAAAGAGAAACCCCTGAAAGGTGAAGTATTAGCCGTGGGTAACGGAACGAAAGACGAAGAAATGGTTGTTGCTGTTGGCAATACCGTGTTGTATGGTAAATATGCCGGAACCGAACTCGAATGGGAAGGCGAAAAATACCTGATTATGAAACAATCGGATATTCTGGCTATTGTATAACAGAGGTAAGAGGCAAGAGGCAAGTATGCTTGCAATGCTAAATTGTAAATATTAAAATTGTAAATTAAAGAAATATGTCTAAAGAAATTCTTTTCAATATTGATGCTCGCGACCAGCTTAAAAAAGGAGTTGACGAGTTGGCAAATGCCGTAAAAGTAACGCTTGGCCCTAAAGGTCGTAATGTAATTATCGAAAAAAAATTCGGTGCTCCGCATATCACCAAAGATGGTGTATCGGTAGCAAAAGAAATTGAACTGGAAGATCCATTCCAGAATCTTGGTGCTCAATTGGTGAAAGAAGTAGCTTCAAAAACCAGTGATGATGCCGGTGACGGTACCACGACAGCTACCGTATTGGCACAATCCATTGTTGGCGTAGGAATGAAAAATGTTGCCGCCGGTGCAAATCCTATGGATTTGAAACGTGGTATTGACAAAGCCGTGGCTGAAGTGGTAAAAAGCATTGCCGCCCAATCAAAAGAAGTGGGTGATAATTATGACAAAATTGAACAGGTTGCTTCAATCTCGGCCAATAACGATACAGTTATCGGGAAATTGATTGCCGATGCCATGCGTAAAGTTTCGAAAGATGGTGTTATCACTATCGAAGAAGCCAAAGGAACCGACACAACCATTGAAGTGGTTGAAGGAATGCAATTCGACCGTGGTTATATCTCGGCTTATTTTGTTACCAATACCGAAA
>JAQTOL010000410.1 GCA_028748945.1 Paludibacter sp. | reverse complement strand
GGAGACTGGAGAGAGGAAGTAATTTTTCGAACGAATGATAATCAGAACCTGCGGATTTATACTACCACCATTCCAACTACTCATCGTATTTATACTTTGATGCACGATCCGCAGTACCGGTTGGCCATTGCCACTCAAAATGTTGGTTATAATCAACCTCCGCATACAGGTTTTTTCTTAGGTACCGGAATGAAGAAAGCTCCAAAACCCAATATTGTGTTGGTCAAGAGAATCAATGAATCTAAAAAATAAAAATATATGCTTACATTTAAATCCCGATTTACACTGTTTTTTTGTGCGTTTTTTCTTATTGCAACTTTGCTGCAAGCGCAAAAACATCCTGACAGTCAGGGAAAGACAATAAATTTTGATACTGACTGGCGCTTTCTGAATGATGATGCTACAAATGCACAAGAGTTTAAGTTTGATGATTCGAAATGGAGAAAACTTGATGTTCCTCACGATTGGAGTATTGAAGGACCGTACGATCAGGCAAACCCGACCGGACGTGGTGGTGGTTACCTGCCCGCCGGAATTGGTTGGTATCGGAAAACATTTACGGTCAATGCTGCCGATGCAAAGCAAAAATTCTTTATTGAATTTGATGGAATTATGGGCAATAGCGATGTTTGGATTAATGGATTCCATTTAGGGAAACGTCCGTATGGATATATCAGTTTTAGTTATGAATTAACCGGACATTTGAAATTTGGAAAAGGAGAAACCAATATTCTGGTGGTAAAAGCCGATAATTCACTGCAACCGGCATCCCGTTATTACGCAGGAGCCGGCATCTATCGGCATGTGCGTTTAGTTGTTAGCAATCCGGTTCACGTTGATCAATGGGGCGTTTATATTACAGCTTCCAATGTGAGCGAAAGGCAAGCGACGGTAAATTTACAAACAAATGTAACCAATGAATCAGTTGCTTCAAATTCAATTGTACTCGAAACTTCAATTCTTAATCCGGCCGGTGAAGTAATTAAATCAGTTGAATCAAAACAATCTATTTCAGCGGGAAAAACAATAACAATCAATCAAACGATTGAACTTGTCAATCCTCTACGTTGGGATATAAACCAACCGAATCTTTACACGGCTGTTACTAAAATCAAATCGGGCAAAAATATACTGGACGCACAAACCCATACTTTTGGAATTCGTGAAAGTAAATTTGAGGCGGCAACCGGTTATTGGCTGAACGGTAAAAATATAAAAATCAAAGGGGTTTGTCTTCATGATGACGGTGGTGCTGTTGGTACTGCGGTTCCGTTAAGAGTGTGGGAGCGCCGGCTGGAATTATTGAAAGAAGTGGGTGTGAATGCCATCCGCACGGCGCACAATCCTGTAGCTCCGGAGTTTTTGGATTTATGCGATCGCATGGGATTTCTGGTAATGGACGAAACATTTGATACCTGGACAGCGGCAAAACCCGGTGGTGAGAAAGGTTATAATCTTTATTTTACAAAATGGTGGAAAGAGGATACCAGTGATATGGTTTTGCGTGACCGTAATCACCCATCCATCATTATTTACAGTGTTGGAAACGAAATACGCGACAATTTGAATGATTCAACCGGTTTCAAAAAGTACAAAGATCAACAGGATTTGGTTCATCAGTTAGATCCGTCCCGTCAGGTAACCATGGCTTTGTTCCGTCCGGGTGCTTCCAAAGTATATACCAATGGTTTTGCCGAAACGATGGATATTGTCGGTCAGAATTACCGTGAAAAGGAACTGGTTGATCTTCATCAGGCTAAACCGGAGCTGAAAGTTATTGGAACAGAAAATGCGCATGATTTGGCAGAATGGTTGATCTTGCGCGATAATCCGTTTATGGCAGGTCAGTTTTTGTGGACCGGGTTTGACTATCTGGGAGAAGCCAAATGGCCGGAAATTTCGTATAAAAACGGCTTGTTCGATCGTACAGGCGGCTGGAAACAGCTGAGTTACCAACGTCAAAGTTGGTGGTCGGAAAAACCGATCGTTCATATTGTACGCAAGGATGATAATGGAGGTGTTGGAAACTGGGTGGCAAACTGGACACCGGTCGATTTTGGAACCTACGACGATGCCAGCGTTCAGGTATACAGTAATTGTGATGAAGTGGAACTGTTCTTAAATGGAAAGTCACTTGGTTCACAACCAAAACCGGGCAACGATGCTCCACGTGCCTGGGACGTTACTTTTGAAAAAGGATCGCTAAAAGCAGTGGCAAAGAATAACGGGAAAATTGTGGCAACCGACGAACAGATAACAGCCGGTGATCCGGTTGGAATTGTTTTGACTGTTGATCATTCAAAAATAACAAAAGATTGGGATGATGTTGCTTTTGTTACAGCTAAAGTCGTTGATGCCAATGGAATCGTTTGTCCTAACGTTGACAAGTTAATTACATTCACGGTTTCGGAGTCAGGAAAAATTATAGCAGTTGATAACGGAAATGTCAGTAGTCACGAGTCGTACCAGGGCTTGGAACGTCATGCTTACAACGGTCAATGCATCGCTATCGTCCGGGCAAAATCAATAACGGGGCAGATGACGATCACCGCTAATTCTCCGGGATTGAAATCAGGTTCAGAAACAATTGAAATAAAATAGCACGCATGAAAAAATATATTCTGATAGCAACTCTGACTTTTTTGTACACCACAGTTTGTCCGGCAAAAGACAATCGGATCGTTTCCCGCTTTGATTTTGGCTCGGGCAAGGTTCAAAAAGGTTGGACGCAAGTTACAGCTAATTCTGTATATTCAAACGAAAAAGGCTTTGGCATTATTCCTTCGGGTGCGCTTATTGAGAATAAAAGTGATTCAAAAACGCATTTTATCAGCAGTCAAAAACCATTTTACTTTTCAGTGAATCTTCCGGAAGGACATTACAAAGTGATATTGACGTTGGGAGGTTCTCCCGAAGGTTCATCAACAACCGTAAAAGCCGAATCACGTCGATTAATGCTCGAAAACATCAAAACGGATAAAAATAAAACAATTCAAAAAACAATCATTGTCGATGTAAGAAATCCCCAAATTAATGATTCGGTAAAAATAAGACTCAAACCCCGTGAACTGGTATCTAAAAACTGGGACAATAAACTGACCCTGGAAATTACGGGTGAAAGCCCCTGCATTTCGGCTGTTGAAATTGAGAAGGCAGATAATCTTCCGACAATATTTCTGGCGGGAAATTCCACCGTTACCGATCAGGAATACGAACCCTGGGCTTCGTGGGGACAAATGTTTCCACGGTTCTTGAAACCGGATGTCGTTGTAGCCAATTATGCCGAATCGGGCGAAACCTTGCTGGCATTCAAACGCGAAAGACGTTTGCAAAAATTGCTGAGCCAAATGAAACCGGGCGATTATCTGTTTATTGAATTTGCCCATAACGATCAGAAACCGGGTGGAAATCATGTGGATGCATTTACAACCTATAAAGTTGAATTGAAATACTTTATTAATGAAGCACGTAAAAAAGGGGG
>JAQTOL010000409.1 GCA_028748945.1 Paludibacter sp. | reverse complement strand
TATAGACTTTAGGAACACCTGCACCACCGGTTACCATAATGTGAATATGTGTCAGGGTTGCTTGCTCTAAAGTCCATGTAAATCCTTGTGCTTCTGCTTCAGTTACCTGATCAGCAGTATCCCAGGTGCCTCCGGTTCCATCACTATTGTATTTATAAAATACCGTACCCGAATTCCATTTCCCGGTTAGTAAAGTTTCGTCGAAGTTAGTTTCAATTGGAAGACATGATACGGCTACTGATGCTATCACTGCCAGGGCAAACGTATAATACATTAAGCGTTTCATAATCAATAATTTTAAGTGTATATTTATATTAGTTCACAAAGATAAATATTTCCTGATTAGTTACCAAACATAATTAAGTTATGATTTCCAACGGATTTAATAAACAATTGATTTGATTCCGATCAATTAATTACCTCCCCGGATTCTTTAATTCAGACTCAATAATATAAATGCAGTGCTATTTCAATAAAATAAACAGAACGCAGATTACCACCGACAGCTGAACCGGCAATCTACGTTCTGTTCCCAAAAAAAGCAATTTATATACTCTTTCTATTCGTATTAATTTTTATTTTTGGTCGTCTTCTGTTTCATCCTGTTTGTACCAGTTAATTCTTTTCGAGAAATACATGATAATCCCAAGTATAATAAACAACCCGATACTTCCGAAAAGCAAAGCCACGTCTTCCAACTGTAAAACTACATAAAGAAAAATGTATAGCACACTTAAAATCGTTGCCAGCATGCCTGTTTGAGTTCTGTTCTTAAAAATACTGTGTGCATAAAGACTTATTAAACCTATGGTTGCCACACTGGCAATCAGGTATGCCAGACCGAAATTAAGTTGCTCCGAAATTGATAAAAGCAGACTATAGAATAATATTAAAGCAATACCCACCAGCAGATATTGAATCGGGTGAATTTTCTTTTTAGTCAAAACTTCTACAAAGAAGAAGACTACAAATGTAAGCGCGATAAACATCAATGCATATTTCGCTGAACGCATATTTTGTTGGTAATGATCAACCGTATCCACTAAATCCACACCAAACTTTGTGTCATTAAAATTGTCAACCTGGTTGTCAATCCAGTTTTCAGGTATTGATCGGTTGAAATGCAGAATATGCCAATTTGCCTTGAAACCTTTTTCCGTCATGCTGTGCGTGGGACTAAAACTTCCTGTAAAACCGGGAGCCTGCCATGCACCATTCATTTCTACCTTTGTTGTTTTACCCATTGGTATAAAATTCAGATTGCTGCTTCCATTGAGATGTAATGTACAATTGAATGATAATTCTTTATCGGCAATAAATAACTCAGCATGATTGGGCGTAATGACTAGTCCCTGCCCGATAGCATCTTGCCTGCTTCCACCGGCTTCGGCATTAAAATGTAAACCGTCCAAAACAAAATCGATATTATTTGTAACACCCCTTAAATCGGTTATACCAATTCGAATCGTTGCTTCGTTCCAGAGTATCGAACTATAGGTCAGTTTTTGTGTGTCAATCTTTCCAAACTTGCCGCTGATTTGCAACTCACTTTTATACAGGATGGATTTGTAAATACCGATATGCCTTTCTTCCGGAAGTACTTTTGCATTCATATCCAATACTTCAGGCGTTATATTAAGGATATGCCTTTCTGTTTTGGTGACATTTTTTTCATCGGAATACGAATAAACGTACGGAACGGATAAAACCGGTCCGGTTATCGTCTGCGCATTGCTCCATTTTGAATTGATTTTTTCAATGGTTTCATTACTTCTCTGTTCCCGTTCCTGAATTAAATTCTGAATCATGCTTCCCGGAATAAGCAATATTAAGGTGAGAAAACCAATGATGATTGCTTTTACTGTAATTGACTGGCTGAATTTCTTAGCTCTTTTGATGATTGTTTCCATAAGTCGAATTGTTTTTGAAGATGTTTATTAATTTGAAAAATGTTTATTAATTGAAAGTACTTTGAAATACAAAATAAAATTGTAAAAAAAATTATCTGATCAGATTCGCAAGTGCATTGAGATGCTCCTGAAAACTTTGACGTCCTAAAGCGGTAATCGTATATTTTGTATTGGGTTTACGGCCGATAAACTGTTTGCTACATTCTATATAATCAGACCCTTCCAAAGCTTTTAAATGACTTGCAAGATTTCCGTCGGTTAATTCCAGCAAGTCCTTAATCGTTCCGAAATCGGCCGATTCATTCACCATCAAAACAGACATGATTCCCAACCGGATTCTGCTCTCGAAGGCTTTGTTCAGATTTGCTATTATATTTGCCATTGGTTATTTTAAATCGTATTTTTTATACATTATCAGTCCGTAAATAATGTGGCAGACACCAAATCCGATAGTCCAGAAGATAATACCGTTATACAGAAAAATGGCTGCTGCTAAGCCCAATATAATTTCAGTAATTCCTAAATAATGAATTTCATCGATAGTATATTTAGAAGCATTGACAAGTGCCAATCCATAAAATATCAGGGTAATCGAGGCAACAATTTCCATTTCTCCCCGTGAAATAAAAATGCCGGATAAAATTCCACCAACAAATAACGGAATACTTAAATTGTACAAGATTCTTAGGGTCACTTTGTTGAAAAGCTTCTGATTACTTTTTCTGGCTTTTTTCCAAGAAAAATAAATGCCAAAGCTAATTGAAATGAAAAGTACAATAATTGCATCCAGTATTAAAAGAATTTTGGCAACTGCAATGTGTTCACCTAAAATGAAAAAATAGGCGTATGCAGCTCCGAGTATAGCCGTGATTCCGGCCATTACACCTGACAATCCACTTAATGACAGAAATTTGGAGGATTTCTCCATCATCTCCCGTATTGCTTTTAAATCTTCTAATTGCTTTTCCATTTTTTTTGTGATTATTAAAAGTACTTTGAACTACAAAGTTAGTGTGCAAAATCAGAAAAACAAAATTATTTATCACTTATTTTTGAAAAACTTTCAAATAAATTTGGATGTTGTAATTAAAAGACTAATTACCAACATTATTTCATTCATTTTCAATCCTTATGATTTAAATTAAAAAAGTGCGAATCGACATTTATCGATTCGCACTTTCAATTGTCAATTGTCAATGAATAAATTGTAAATCTATTTCACGTCTTTCTTCAACTCATCGGGACTGCTTTTTGTATAGGAGTTTATCGGAGCAGCGGATTTTGTAAATAAATCATTGATTGTTTGTAATGGAACTGTCGTTTCGGGACGAAATTTTTCAGATTGCATATATTCTATAATGGACTTGTACAATTGTTCGGCAACGGGACGTTTTTCCAGATTATTACTTAAATCGATAGAAGTCATCATCAGTTTGCCTTTTCCTACATTTACTTCGAAAAGCATTCCTAATTTGCGGTTAATAAACCAAGTGTCAATGGGTTGCACAATGGGCTGAAATCCTTTGGGAAAATCGGTCAACAGCATGGTTTGTTCACGATTAACAAGTTCC
>JAQTOL010000408.1 GCA_028748945.1 Paludibacter sp. | reverse complement strand
AATTGACAAAAATGTTAATAATTAGCTGTTTTATAATTGACGATGAACCTCTAGCTCTTTCTTTGGTAGAGAGTTATGTGAATAAAACCCCGTTTTTGAAACTTATGGGAAAATTCTCATCGGCTTTAGCCTGTTCATCTGTTATAAACGAAACGCCTCCTGACCTTGTGTTTCTTGATATCCAAATGGCGGAACTGTCAGGAATTGATTTTGCCCGCTTTATACCGGAGAAAACCCGTATTATTTTTACAACCGCATTTCAGCAATATGCGCTTGAAGGTTATAAAGTGGATGCGTTGGATTACCTATTGAAACCTTTTAGTTATACTGAATTTCTGACTGCAGCCAATAAAGCCCTCAAATGGTTTCAAATGAACGAAAGAATCAGGATGACAAATGAAAACACATCCGATTGTATATACGTGAAATCCGATTACCGGCTGGTACAAATTCAGCTCAACAGGATTTTGTATATAGAAGGATTGAAAGATTATCTGAAAATATACCTGGAGGGTGAAGTGCAACCTGTCATTTCACACATAACCATGAAAGCAATGGAAGATATGCTACCCGGGCAACTGTTTCTACGCGTACATCGCTCATTCATTGTTCAAACCGACAAGATTAAAATTGTTGAACGAAACCGCATCGTTTTTGGTAAAACCCACATCCCGGTTTCGGATTCTTACAAAGAAATATTTCAGGATTTCTTAACCAAAAGGACTCTGATTTAATGTTCCGACAGCGGTTTTCCTTTTTCTCCCATGAAAAAAGCGATCAACACCACATCATCTGTACCCTTGTTTGTTCCGTTGTGAAGCGTATGAATGACTTCTGAAAATGCCGAACCCGGCAGAAAAATATTTGATTTGCCGTTTTTGGTTTCCACAGTCAGTGTTCCCTGCATCACATACCCGAAAACAGGGAAAGAATGTTTATGCCAGCCCGTGGATATTCCGGGAGGAATGGTCACTTTAAGAATAGACACTTCGTTGTTGGCAAAATCAGGATAAACAATTTTCTGACCAATGGAGGTGGTATCGGTTGTCAAAACCGGTTCTAACAAAACCCCTTTGTTATATTGGGCATTGACACCGAACATCAGGCTAATGAAAATTAGAATAACGAATGGCTTTTTCATAAATCTAATTTAATAATCTTGGTTCTTGACTCTTGGTTCTTGACTCTTGGTTCTTGACTCTTGGTTCTTGACTCTTGGTTCTAAAATCTTTATCCCAAGTCAATATGTTCGGCCTTAATTTCTTCATTCAGGAAAATGGAAGCCGACGAAGTAAATTTTTCTACCGATTCGGTGGTTAAGTAACGTATCGAACTTTCTTTTGTGCAACGCTCATCCATTTCCGGATGTCGTTGAAGGTAATCATGAAGACTCTTTGCAACAATAATACCCTGTGAAATCACATGAATATCATCCGGTAAAAAAGATTTTATTTTATCCAGTAACAAAGGATAATGCGTGCAACCCAGCATGATGGTGTCAATATCCGGGTCATTCTGCAGAAGATTTTCAATATTTTTTCGTATAAAAAAATCAGCTCCTTCCGATCGATGTTCATTGTTCTCGATAAGCGGTACCCACATAGGGCAAGCTTCGGATGTTACAATAATACCTTCGTGGAGTTTATCGATTTCGAGTGGATATGAATCGGATTGGACAGTTCCTGTTGTTGCCAGTAAGCCAATGTGCTTGGTTTTTGTCATTGTTCCAACCGCTTCAACAGTCGGACGAATAACCCCTAACACCCGCCGGTTTGGATCAATTTTTACCAAATCATTTTGCTGAATGGTGCGCAATGCTTTGGCTGAAGCTGTGTTGCAAGCTAATACAACCAACTGACAACCCATTTCAAATAATTTGGTTACACATTCCAGGGTGTATTTATAAACCACTTCAAACGAACGGGTTCCGTATGGCGTCCTTGCATTATCGCCTAAATAAATGTAATCATATTCCGGTAATTCGGTACGGATTTTCTCCAGAATAGTCAAACCACCATAACCCGAATCGAAAATGCCGATAGGACCGGAAATTGTAGAAAAATGTTCATGTTTCATATTCATTGACTTCATTCTTGTAACTTGTAACAAATGACTTGTAACTAAAAACTAGTCAAACATTTGACCGGAGTTATTACTCATTTGAACCATACGATCATATTCAGCAGGTGACAAATCGAGGAAATAATAATTTTGCGGATTCATAATCTGACCTTTATAATGCACCTCGTAGTGTAAATGAGGCCCCGTCGATTTACCCGTATTACCTACCAAACCAATGATGTCTCCACGTTTAACCTGCTGCCCGGCATGGACTTTAATAGCACTCATGTGACCATACAAAGTCAAATAACCATAACCATGGTTGATTTGAACACAATTCCCATAACCCTGCTCCCATCCGGCTCTTACCACTGTTCCGTTTCCGGTTGCAAAAATATCGGTACCAATAGGTGCCGTAAAGTCCATACCTTCATGGAAACGACGGGTATGATAAACCGGATCAATTCGCCAGCCGTAACCGGAAGCCATACGTTTTAAATCTTTGTTAAGTACGGGTTGAATAGCCGGCAGATTTTGCAGCATATTTTCTTTGTTCTTTGCCAAAAGTACCAATGCATCATAGGATTTTGACTGCGTGTAAAGCTCCTTTCTTAATTCATTCAGTTTTTTGGAAGTAGTAACCACAATTTCAGAATTGGTCATATCCAGCAATTGTTCGTAGTATTCGTTATTGGCAGCAGTTGCTCTTCTAACCGAAAAAGGGATAGGATCTGCCTGAAAAACAACGCGGTATAAGTTATCATCACGGTCCTGCAAATCAGTAAGTACTAGCTGCATTTCATCAAACTGACGTTCCAGAACATTATACTGGGCTTCCATATGACTCTTTTCCTGTACAAGTTCCTTTTCCTGAGGAGATTGTATGATAGAAACAAAAATTAAAAAGAAAATGGCACCGGAAAATAGTCCGGAAAAGACATGTAGTAAAAAATTTTTAAGCTTATGTGCAAATGTGTGTTCTATTTGCTCATAGCTTAATGATTCGGGATTAAAATGAAATTTCTTCTTAGCCATAAAAGAGTATCGGTTTTTACCTGAGTGTAAAAAAACACACAAGCCGAAAATAAGGTGGAAAATGAAGCCAATTCATTATTTTGTCAAGAAAATCAACAAGTCATCACATTTTTTATATCCACAATGACTGCAAAAATAATAAATTTGAGCTACTTTTGCAGTCTTTATTTGATATTATTAACCCTATAGATAATAATTGCCTTCGGAGATATGATCTTCGGCGAAATTATTTTCATGATATGAGCCTTTAGCGAAATAATCTTTGGTGATATGATTTTCATGATATGAGCCTTCGGCGATAAAACCTTCGGTGATATGATTTTCATGATATGAGCCTTCGGCGATAAACCTTCGGTGATATGATTTTCAAGAGATGAGCCTTCGGCGATAAAACCTTC
>JAQTOL010000407.1 GCA_028748945.1 Paludibacter sp. | reverse complement strand
AATATTGGAAAATATTAATCCTATTGCTGGGTGGAAGCAAATTATGGCACAATTTATTATTATTTTTGAACAACGATGGAATATCAATTAATTATCCTTTTCTGACACAGTTTATTGAATAGACCCTAATAAGTCCTGAAATAAAAATAAAACGGTGGTTTTCTGATAAAGAATAACCACCGTTTTTTATACCCTGATAAATTCTATTTCCAGATCGGTTTACCTAGTGGGAGTAGTTCACGACCGTACATTTTGTTTAATAAATTGGCTCCGGCAGCGTAAAAGCCAATCAGCGAAATTGTCAGTTCGCTCCAGGCGGCAAGCGTGTGCCAGGACTCACCCATTCCAAATGAACTCATCATTAAGCCGATAAATAAAAAGTCGATGAATACCAAAATGGCAATAAGTGCTTTGTTTGTTTTAAAAGCTGCTATCGTAATAAAAACGGATATAATCAGATAGCCCAGAAAGATAAAAGCAAACTGACGTATATCATAACCCTGTGCCAGGACAGGACCAAATACACCCAGTTTAATCATCCAGGACGCAGCTACCGCTATCCAGAATAAACCATATATTCCGAAAGCTGTTGCCCCGAAAAGATTGTTTTTTTTGAAATCGTATACACAGGCTATCAACTGGGCAAATCCACCTAAAAAGATAGCCCAGGGGATGAGTAAAGAAAGACCTGCGGTCCATCCCAGTTTTTCCGATGAAGCCACAAGTGTAACCATCGCCAGACCGGTTAATCCCAATACGGATGGGTCTGCCGGTTCAATTCGAATATTTGTTTCATTTTCATGCATAAATTGTAGTTTTAGTTATAAATTGTAGCTGCAAAGATATAAAATATTATAGTATGTCAAAATGATTAACTGGTCCGTCGTAAACTGATTGAAATGATGGCCGGTCGTGAAATAATAATAATGAATTTGTCATTTGCACATTCGAAGCAAATTATTTACTTTTGCTAAAAAATAGTTTGAAGCAATAATATATTCCCGGCAAATCAGACGTTAAACGATTAAATTGAAAATAAATAAGATGGCAGCATATAAACGCATTTTGTTGAAATTGAGCGGTGAGTCGCTTATGGGCGAAAAGCAATACGGCATTGATGAGAAACGGTTGGGCGAATATGCTTCCCAAATTGCCGAAATTGCCGGAATGGGCGTACAGGTGGGTATCGTTATCGGCGGTGGAAATATATTTCGCGGACTGAGCGGCGCTTCCAAAGGTTTCGACCGCGTTCAGGGTGACCAAATGGGCATGCTGGCAACCGTTATCAATAGTCTGGCATTAAACTCGGCTTTGCAGGCTGCAGGTATTAAATCCCGCGTGCTAACTGCTATCCGTATGGAACCGGTTGGGGAATATTACAGCAAACAAAAAGCCATTGAAGGATTGGAACGAGGAGAAGTAATTATTATTTCGGGCGGAACCGGCAATCCGTTTTTTACTACCGACACCGCCTCTTCACTTCGTGCCATCGAAATTGAAGCCGATGTGATGTTGAAAGGAACAAGGGTTGACGGGATTTATACCGCCGATCCCGAAAAAGACAAAACGGCTGTTAAGTTTGATGAAATTACCTACGACGAAATTTACCATCGCAACCTGAAAGTGATGGATTTAACCGCTACCACCATGTGCAAAGAAAATAATATGCCGATATATGTCTTTGATATGGATACGGTTGGTAACCTGAAGAAAGTAATGTCGGGTGAAAAAATAGGAACGTTGGTGAAGAATTAAATTACAAGACCCCCGACCCCTAAAGGGGAGTGATGAAGAAATGACTTTAGTTCAAATTACTATAAACATAATTAGATATTAATACTTAATAAAAACAACTCTTTTCCCTTCCACGATAGCTATCGGGATAGGGGCTAGGGGTAAATTTATACTATTATGCAAGACATACAACCCCATCTGACCCATGCAGAAGATAGCATGGAAGGAGCCCTTCTTTTTTTGGACGAATCTTTGGCGCACATACGTGCCGGTAAAGCCAATCCACGGATACTGGATGGCGTAAAAGTGGAGTATTATGGTCAACATGTACCTATCTCGAGTGTTGCAACGGTAACGACCCCTGATGCTAAAACCATTTCTATTCAGCCCTGGGAAAAAGCGCTGATTTCAGTGATTGAAAAAGCGATTTTAAATTCGGATGTTGGTATTACCCCGATGAATAATGGTGAAACTATCCGCCTGGGTATTCCTCCCTTAACAGAAGAACGCCGGAGGCAGCTTGCCAAACAATCGAAAGCGGAATGCGAGGAAGCTAAAATATCCATCCGGAATGCGCGCAGGGATGCGATTGAACATGTAAAGAAAATGGTGAAGGAAGGACTTCCCGAAGATGTAGAGAAAGATGCTGAAGTTGCAGTACAAAAGATTCACGATAAGTATATTAAGAAAATTGATGAAATGTATGTTGCCAAAGAAAAAGAAATTATGACCGTTTAATAAATTCATAATTCATAATTCATAATACATAATACAAAAATAAAGTCAGTCATCTCTATTAAGTAGGATGACTGACTTCTATCATTATTGACCAGTATTCAATGGTAAGTAAACCGTTTCTGATATTTATTTTTCTTACTTTTGTTGTTCATCTGTTTGCTGCGGAACCTTCGGATAGTATAGTTTCCCGACGGAGTTTGTTTGTTATTCCTCATGCATCATATCAACAGGAAACGAGTCTGGCACCCGGAATTGCCTATGGCTATTATTTCAAAAGCAAAGATATAAGCCGGATAAGTTCCTTCTCGGGAAGTGCCGTTTATACTTTTCGGAATCAGTTTATGCTTAACTTTACACCCAAAATCTATTTTGATGAGGGTAAATGGTTCTTGTATTCTAATTTGAATTTCAGAAATTATCCCGATTATTATTTTGGAATCGGGAATAAACCTATTGATACGAAACATGCATTTACGTCAAGAAATATGGCCTTACTTTTTCAGCCGCAGTATATTGTTTCGAAAAACTTTTTTGTGGGAGCTTCGCTGTCATTCCGAACCGAACGTGTTATTACCGATTCGACCTTTGAAATGAATAAAGCCAATATATTTAATCAATTTGGCAGCACCGGCTGGGAACCTTTTTCGCAAACAAGTGTTGGATTGGTAGCTGCTTATGATACGCGGGATAATCAATTTTATCCGGAAAGAGGAATTTTTGCTAAAACATCATTCACCGTTTCGGGAGCAGAGTGGGGAAGTAGTTATTCGTTGCAGGAGTTATCGGTTGATTTCAGGCAATACATTCCGTTATTTCATTCGCATGTATTGGCCTGGCAGGCCTGTTATACCGGTATTTATGGGGCTAATATTCCTTTTCAGTTGTTGCCGACTGTTGGCGGACGCGATTTGTTACGTGGGTTCCGACAGGGAATGTACAGGGAAAATGTATCGATGGTTTTACAAACTGAATACCGTATACCTGTTTACAAACGGCTGAAGGCTGCAGTATTCTGCTCAGTTGGCGATGTAATGAACAGT
>JAQTOL010000406.1 GCA_028748945.1 Paludibacter sp. | reverse complement strand
CAACCATTCCCAACCAGGGATTTAGTTTGAAAGTTAATAATAAAATATAAAATCCCAGAAGATATAACATCAGGTTAAAAATCTGACCGGGAAATATTGCCAGAACATCCTGAACATATTTCATAACATTGTAAGGCTGATCCATTGTAATCTGGTAGGTAGGCATCCCACTAAATAACGAATTAGTCCACAAAGTCGGTTTGTCGTGTGAGGCATTAAAATCTAGCGTTTCTTTGGCATCGCATATCCAACTTTCAGTATCGCTTCCAATTAATTGTTTCCCTTCCAGTATCGGAGTAAAATAGGCAAAAGAAATTAAGATAAACAATAGAATAGCAGCAAGATGTGGTGTGAATTTGGCAAGAACAATTTTATTCATGGTAATACATGTTTTTAGCTGAAAACGGTTTTTGGGAAAAGTCGTACAAAAGTACAACATTTATTCACAAATGCTGTCTGCAAAGCGGTTAAAAATTGTTGAAATGATAAATTGTTCTGATAAAGGAGAATATTGATTTCCATGACACCCGGATGTTAGAGAATTGAGAATTTTAAAATACTCAAGAAATCAGGATATTTTAAAATTCATCTAAATAATACCCGTTGCTTAGTTGTCAACAAATCTGATAATTGTGAGTCTGGTACTGATCAATTGATCTTAATCTATTCATACGTATGTTTTCTTTTCAAAATTTTACGTATTTTTGCCGAACAAAATTTCAAACCAATAGTTTCTTCTGTATGAATAAACAAGAATTAATCGAAATCAGAAATGATTTTCCCATTTTAGCAGAAAAAGTATACAATAAAGATTTAATATATTTTGATAATGCTGCAACAACCCAAAAACCGCGTTGTGTTGTTGAAAAAATTGAACAAAGCTATTATCATTACAACGCCAATATTCATCGGGGAGCACATTTCCTTAGTATTAAAGCCACAGAAGCGCATGAAGCTGCCCGTACCTCGGTAGCCGAATTTCTTGGGGCTACTAAACGTGAAGAAATTATTTTTACCCGTGGAACAACCGAAGCCATAAATCTGGTGGCCACATCTTTTGGAGAAGCTTTTTGCAAGCCGGGGGACGAAATAATTGTTTCGGTGCTTGAACATCATTCCAATATCGTTCCATGGCAAATGCTTTGTGAGCGTAAAGGACTTAAATTGAGGGTTATTTCCATTAATGACCGGGGTGAACTGGATTTGGAAGTTTACAAGACTTTGCTTAACGAAAAAACACGAATCGTTTCGGTGGCTCATGTATCAAATGTATTGGGGACGATTAATCCTGTTAAAGAAATTATTCGATTGGCACATGAGAAAGATATTCCTGTTTTAATAGACGGTGCTCAATCCGTGCCACATATTCATGTAAATGTTACAGAATTGGATGCTGATTTTTACGTATTTTCTGCACATAAAATTTATGGACCAACGGGAATAGGTGCACTTTATGGAAAAGAGAAATGGTTAAATGCCATTCCTCCCTATCAGGGTGGTGGTGAGATGATTAAATCTGTCACCTTTGAAAAAACAACTTATAATGAATTACCCTTTAAATTCGAAGCCGGTACACCTGATTATATTGGTTCAACAGCTTTTGCCGAAGCATTACGTTATGTTCAACAGATAGGAATGGATAAAATTGCAGCATACGAACATGAATTGCTAAGCTATGGAACGGAGCGGTTGATGGAAATTGAAGGTATGCGTATCATTGGTACTGCCAGAGAAAAAAGTTCAGTTATATCATTTCTGGTTGGTAATATTCACCCTTACGATATCGGCATGTTGCTCGATAAATTGGGAATTGCCGTTCGAACCGGCTTTCACTGTGCACAGCCTTTGATAGATTCATTGGGAATTCCCGGAACAGTTCGTGCCTCGTTTGCGTTCTACAATACGAAAGAAGAAATTGATGCATTTATAACCGCACTGAAAAGAGTGGTAGGAATGCTAAGCTAAATAAAACAACAAAAAAAACTATATACTACTTACTACGAAATGACAATCAACGAATTACAAGACGAAATAATTGATGAATTCAGCCAGTTTGATGATTGGATGGATAAATACTCATTGATTATTGATTTGGGAAACTCACTTGAACCATTGAAAGAACAAGATAAAACACCACAAAATATAATTGAAGGTTGTCAGAGTCGGGTATGGTTGAATGCCGAAATGAATAACGGGGTTATTACATATCGCGGTGAAAGCGATGCCGTGTTGGTAAAGGGAATTGTTTCACTTCTTATTCAGGTTCTTACAAATCATACCCCTGATGAGATTATCAATACGGATCTTTATTTTATTGAAAAGATTGGTTTACGTGAACACCTTTCACCAACCCGCTCTAACGGTTTACTGGCAATGATTAAACAAATGAAGTTGTACGCTCTGGCTTTTAAGGCAAAAAACTGAACAAAACCTATGAAGTAGATTGACAGGTTTCGGAAGTATTTCAATCAGTCCTTTGATTATTGCTTACTTGTTTCTTTTCAATACTTTTTTAGTTGTTTGAGGTTCTCTTGTAAAAACCAGTTTTTTATCAGATGAGAGCCGTTCATTAAACCAGTATCCTTCAGCACTAAAACCCTTTAGATCTTCTATCTCTTCGATTTGATTTTCGATTACGTACCGAACCATCATACCACGTGCTTTCTTTATATAAACTACTATTGGTTTGTAATTATCATCAAGCTCTTCTAAAAATTCAAAATCAATAATATCAACTTGTAATAAATTAGCCCGAATGGCTTTTTTATATTCTCCCGAAGCAAGATTGAGCAAAACCTGTGGTCCGCCCGATGCTTTGAGAGCTTTATTTAAAGCATCTGTAATTTTGCTTCCCCAGAAAGCATATAAATTATTTCCGAATTTAGTTTTTAATTTAGTGCTTACATCCAAACGATAAGGCTGAATTAAATCAAAAGGACGTAAAATGCCGTACAAGCCCGAAAAAATTCGCAAATGAGTTTGCAAATAGGAGAGGTCACCGGGAGTGAGAGTCTTTGCATCCAACCCGTGAAATACCTCACCATTAAAGACAAATACAGCTTGCTTGGCATTCCGGGGTGTGAAAGGTTGTTGCCAGTTAAAAATCCTGTCAACATTCAGTTGAGTCAGATTTCTGTTGATCTCGAGTAATTTGGCTAATTCGGGAATTGATAATTGTTTAATTATATCAATCAGACTCTCAGCTTCAACCAAAAAATCAGGTTGTGAATATTCTTTAGTAAGCTGTTGCGGTTCAAAATTTTGTATTTTGGCAGGAGAAAGTAGTAGGAGCATGTTTTTAATTAAATAAAAATTGAAATGCAGTTGTGTGATACAATAAACTTCTAATTCTTAATTTGATGAATATATTGTTTGCAAATTTAGTGTTTAGAAATGAAAAATACAATTTATCCTCTTTTAGAAATAAAATAACGGAACTTCCTGTAATAAGAAATTCCGTTATATATTATCAACAGTTTCGTAAACGCTGAAATTCTATTTCCCCTGTTCCA
>JAQTOL010000405.1 GCA_028748945.1 Paludibacter sp. | reverse complement strand
CTACGCTTGAACGTAGGGGAGACGAATCAACCGGTTGGTCCATGGCCTGGAAAATTAATTTTTGGGCGCGATTGAAAGATGGAAACCATGCATATAAACTGTTGCAAGATTTATTAGAACCTGTGAGCGATAAAAACGGTCATCGCGGAACCTATCCGAATTTATTCAGTTCCTGTCCCCCTATGCAAATTGATGCAAACTTTGGCGGATCAGCAGGTATTGCCGAAATGCTGGTTCAAAGTCAGGCGGGTTATATTGAACTGCTACCGGCCTTACCGGATGCATGGAAAACCGGACATTTCACCGGGTTGAAAGTTCGCGGCGGTGGCGAAGTCTCCGCACAATGGGAGCAGGGTGTTTTGAAATCCATTACATTGAAAGCATCAGTCCCCAATACTTTCCGGTTGAAAATTCCCGGAAACTGGGATAAAAACAAGTTGAAACAAACGGAATTGAGTAACTTTGAACCCGAAAACAATCTATTGATTATCTCTTTAAAAAAGAATCAAAAAGTGCGAATCAATATGCCCAAATGAAATAATTGAAACAACCATAAGTAATTCAGATTGTAAATTCTATTCATTTTCAAAATTTTATTTTCCCCGATTTTCTACTCAAATCAAATTCCTCATAGCCAGTAAGAGATAACAAAGAACTTTATTTTGAAAAATTTCGGATAAAAAATTGATATCTTAAATTATTAGTTTATATTTGTGAATAATTTCAGATCCTCTGGATATTTGATTTGAATTTTGAAATTAAGATCTCCCCAAATCTTATTTGTTTTGCTGATTATTGACAAATAATACATTCCAACTGTTTGCCATTTTAGTAATTATATCAGTCAATTGAAATTATCAGGTTCATTACTAATTCCTCATTTTATCGTATTTATATTCTTAAATAACTATCCGAAAAATAACTTTTAATTTACAAACAAAATTTATGAACAGGAAAAGAGAATTCATTAAAGTTTCACTTGTTTTGATGGCGTGTGTGTTATTTATGTTTTCCGCTTGTAAAAAAGAAGTGTTAGCACCGGCAACTGTTACTACAGCACAAACTGTTTCAAACATTAAAACAACCAGTGCGCTGAGTGGTGGTATTGTCACTGATTATGGCGGCCCGAAAATTATAATGAAAGGCGTCTGTTGGAGTACAAAAGCTGATCCGACTCTGACCGACAGTATCAGTTTGGATGGCCCGGGAGCAGGAAGTTATACAAGTCAACTTAATTATTTAATTCCAAATACGACCTATTATATTCGTGCTTATGCAACAAATTCGGCCGGTACTTCCTATGGGCTGTCTGTCAGTTTCAAAACAGATAATCTGACTGCGGTTTCAACAGAATTGGTTGTAACGGATATTACGGCCACAACAGCTGTAATTGGGGGAACAGTAATGGAGAATAAAAGTGATTCGGTGCTTGCCAGGGGTGTCTGTTGGAGTACAAGAATTAATCCGACAGTGTATGATAGTTTAACCGTTGATGGAAAGCGAAATGGAAATTTTGTGAGTAAAATTATAAATTTATTGCCCAACACCATGTATTTTGTCAGGGCTTACGCCACCGACAATTCAGGGACTGTGTATGGCGATGCGGTAGGTTTTATGACTAAAAAATTAGCACAGGTTTCAACTCAAATAACAGTTTCAAAAATTTATTATTCTACAGCCGAGTCGGGCGGTGTGGTTATTTCTGATGGAGGCGAATCAATCATAGCAAGAGGTGTTTGTTGGAATTCAGAACCTAATCCGACTATAACTGACTATAAAACAATGAATGGCACAGGATTGGGAGGCTTTACAAGCAGTCTGAGGAATCTGGAAAACTTTACTAAATATTATATCAAAGCATATGTTACTACCATTGCTGGTACAGCCTATGGAGATGAAGTTTCATTTACAACATTGAAGCCTGTATCCGATATTGATGGAAATATATATCATGAAGTGACAATTGGCAATCAAACCTGGTTGCTGGAGAATTTGAAAACGACTAAATACAGAAATGGTGATTTAATCGGGACAACAATAGCTACTCAAATTTTACCGAACGAGACTTCAAAATATCAATGGGCATACAATGATGACGAATCAAATGTAGCCAAATATGGTCGGCTTTATTCCTGGTATGCTGTTTCAGATAGCCGGAATTTAGCCCCCGAAGGTTGGCATGTAGCTTCAAACACAGAATGGAATATCTTATTAAATTATCTTATGGCCAATGGCTACAATTATGATGGATCAATTGGTGGAACAGCGATTAACAATATAGTAGCAAAATCATTATGTGCACAGGCAGACTGGGAACTTTCAACCAATGATGGTGCAGTTGGTAATAAAGTATCGGACAATAATATTTCCGGTTTTACTGCTTTACCAGCCGGATCCAGATCATATAATGGTATCTACGATTTTTTGGGAAGAACCGCTTCCTGGTGGACTTCAACCGAGATGTCATCAGTCGATGGGTATTATAGAAGTATGAATTATTTAAATGCAAATCTTATGTCTGCTACTATTGATAAACGAACCGGATATTCTGTCCGTTGTATTAAGGATTAAAGAATAGAAGTAACTCTGAACTCTCAATATTTTATGAAGGTCAAAATGGAATCACACATTTTGACCTTTATTTTTTCACATTAATCCGTTATAAACCATTTGACCCCTTATTTAAAACATTTAATGCTGTAAACAACTAAAAGGGTCCTATAAAACATACATCCTGTCCTGATTATCTACATAATAATCAATATATTTGCATACAGTTAAATGCTATTGTTTTTTGGTAGCAATAATTAAAATCAGTTTTAAAAATCGATAAATCTCAAGTAAAATAAATTACAATCTTAATCTCAAAATGAAAAAACTTAAAACAATCCTGCTTTGTCTGATAGCAGGAACCCTACTTCAAACCAGTGCACAGAATATGAATCCGATTTATTTAGACAACAATCAGCCGGTAGAAAAACGGGTGGAAGATGCATTGTCACGCATGACAATGGAAGAAAAAGTGGAGTTGTGTCATGCACAATCCAAGTTCAGTTCACACGGAGTTCCCCGATTAGGCATTCCTGAAATATGGATGAGTGACGGTCCGCACGGTGTCCGCGAAGAAATATTGTGGGATTCATGGAGTGCTGCCGGTTGGACAAACGATTCATGTACGGCTTATCCGGCACTAACGTGTCTGGCTGCCACTTTTAATCCGGATCTTTCGCAAGCTTATGGTGTAGCTATCGGCGAAGAAGCGCGTTATCGCAGGAAAGACATTCTGTTGGGACCCGGTGTGAATATTTACCGAACACCAATGAACGGTCGCAATTTTGAATATATGGGCGAAGATCCTTATTTAGCTTCGCAAATGGTTGTCCCCTATATTCGGGGTGTGCAACAAAACGGCGTTTCCGCTTGTGTAAAACATTATGCACTCAATAATCAGGAAGAATGGCGTGGTCATATCAATGTAAGCCTGAGTGACCGTGCGTTGCACGAGATTTATTTACCGGCTTTCAAAGCGGCGGTGGAAGAAGGACATGTGTG
>JAQTOL010000404.1 GCA_028748945.1 Paludibacter sp. | reverse complement strand
TTTCCATATTGTACGTATTTTAATTAAATAAATTTAGTTCAGGTTTAAACGTTGAATTATTATACAAATATAGGTATAAACAATCAATCGTTCAACTCTTGTTGCAAATAAGCTGGATCTGAACATTCTACAATTTATTCAGTTACTCCCGATAGCCATCGTGATTACAATTGCAATTGCAATAAGATTGTTTTCAGCCTTTAATGTATTTTATCTTTATAATCGTCCGTGAATTTGTTTACGTTTGTTCTCATAACCCTGTATTTTATTTTCTTTTTTGTAAACCTATTTCAGGACCAAACAAACTTCAAAACTCAAAACTCAAAACTCAGAACTCAGAACTCAGAACTCAGAACTCAATACTCCTTACCTCTTGCCTCTAAAATAAGTCACGAAAAAGCCGGAAATCCTGACAAATACTGTCCCGAATTCCGGCTTTTACTTCTTACCTCTTACTCCTGAATTATTGCAGCAGTTTGTAAAGTTCATTCAAATCCGGTGACAAAATAACTTCCGTCCTACGGTTATCAGCGCGTCCTTCGGCAGTATCATTTGATTTTACAGGTTTAAACTCGCCTTTTCCTGAGGCAGTAATGCGTGTTGGATCAAAACCATTATCAGCGGTCATAAAACGTACAATGGCAGTGGCACGGGCTGTACTCAGATCCCAGTTGTCTTTGAAACGGGCGGTTTTAATCGGCACATTATCTGTATGACCTTCAATCATTACCGATATATCTTTGGTGTCTTTGAGCACTTTTACTAGAGTCATAAGGGCGGCTTGTCCAATCGGATCAACCACATCACTACCCGATTTGAACAACAGTTTTTCCTGTAGTGAAACGTATACATTACCGTCTTTGATGTAAACATACAACTGATCGGTTTTATATTTCATCAATGCATCGGCTATCGAATTTTTCAATTTGCTCATCATATCCCGTTGCGATTGAATCATTGTCTGCAGGTTGTTTAACCGCTCGGCCTGATCCTGAATGGTCATTTTAGAGGAAGTCGAAAGATCGGTCAAATCTTTATGAACCGAAGCATTTTGATCCTGAAGGTTTGTTTTCTGATCCTGTAGTGTTGCTTTTTCAGCCCGGAGATCTTTTACCATACCGTTACAGTCGTTTAACTGGCTGTGTGTATCGGCACTGTCCATTTGAAGTTGTTTGACCTGTTCACGCGAAGCAACCAGTTTTTTACCCGGTCCGCACGAAGCAAACACAAGACTGAACATTAAAATTGTAATTGGAATAAAGCGAATTGTCTTTTTCATTTTGAATTATTTTGAGTTATGAATATTAACGATACAAAGTTGCGTAACTTTATCATTAAAAGTGTTACATAAATCTGTTGGAAAGTTGTATAATTCACAGGTTTTGCTAGATACAACCGGAATACGATACTTACAATGCCTGACAAAGGTCGATTAACTTCTCCATTTTAGACTTAATACTAAAAATTGTTTTATATTTGCCGGAAAAATACATATATATGAATAGATGATTTCTGCTTCTGTATTCCATGCTTTTCTGTACACTGATTTCCTGCAGTGGAACAGGCAAGTCAAACGAAACGGTTAAAGCTGTTGAAAAATCAGACAGTTGTAAACTGGATTCGAAAAACACCTACGAAGTGTATATACCCGAAAGGAACAACTCTGTAGGGAAATTACCGCTGCTTGTGATTATCGATGCACATGGAGATGGCAAATTCGCCCTGAATAAATTCAAAGAAGGAGCCAAACAGTATCCAATTGTTCTCATAGCTTCCAATCTTATAAAAAACGGATTCGAAGGGTATGAAGGAGCTATCCAAACCTTGGTGGAAGATGTACGACAAAAATATCCGATAGGGGAAACGGTTTTCATGACCGGTTTTTCGGGAGGAGCACGAATGGTGTTGGGATACGCATTGTCACATCAGGTGAACGGTTTGATTCTGTGCGGTGCGTTAGCCAATCCGGATCAGATAAATGCACTCCGTTGCCCTGTTATTTCAATTTCCGGGATGGATGATTTTAATTTTATGGAAACCTCTCAATACCTGTTTCAGGAACAGCTAGCTCCGGTCAACCTGAAGATTGAATTGACAAATGCCTCTCATAGCTGGCCCGACAGCTTGATGTTAGCCAATGAATTAGGTTTTCTTCGCTTATCGTGTCAGACTGATGATATTCCCTCGCTGCCAAAGTCACAACTTGAGCTTTATTGTCAGCATCAACAATCAAGAATCGATACATTGAAAATGCAGGGGGATTTTCTAAAAGCATTACTGGTTGCCCGTAATATGGCCTCAACAGAACCATTTAACAACGATAAGACTTTTGCTTCCACTTACGAAACTTTAAAGATCAATCCCGGATACCTGAATCAAATGCAAAAGTTGGAAAAGTGTCTTAACTTTGAAATCAGTGTGCGTCAACCCTATATGGATGATTTTCGGACCAAAGATACGCTGTGGTGGAAAAACGAGATCAGCACAACGGACGAAAAAATTAAAACGGAACCAGATGCCTTTACAAAGGATATGTACATGAGAATTAAAGCTTTCCTGGGAATTGTAAGTTATACCTTTTGCAGGCAAGCCATAAAGGAAAGAAATATGGAAGGGCTGAATAAGATCCTGTCCATATACCGCATGTTAGAACCGGAAAACCCGGATATGCTATACTTTTCCTCCTTCCCTTATTTCTGGAAAGGAAACAATGAAGCTACTCTTTCAATGCTGAAAAAAGCGCTGAAGGAAGGTTTCTCTGACAGAAGTCAACTAAAAAATGACTTTCCGGAATCCATCAGTTCCAAACTTTAAAAGGTGAATAGTCAAATTTTGAGCAAATGAAGACCCGAAATAAGAACAGATAATAAGTAAGAGGTATAATTAAATGTCCTATTTTTCAACCACATAGTTACTCTTAGTTACATAGTAACACTGAATATCTTTTGATGAAAACATAGTACATATAGTTGTGCTAAATATGCTATGTGATACTATGTTAGCTTGTTTTTGTTTTTTCTATGTGATACTATGTCACTATGAATTCTATGTGGTTGATTTTCTTTATGAAATACGACATTATATTTTGAATATTACTTAGATTGGAATACCTTCAAATTCAGTCAAAATTATAAATTGTGATACCGATAGAATTCAGTCAAAATTATAAATTGTGATACCGATAGAATTCGGGAGAATTATGAATTATGATCCCGATAGTTATCGGGAGAATTGTGAATTCTTAATTATAAAATGCTCTCAGTTGAGTACGATTGGATGTAAAATGCGTCAGGATATTGATATAGCAAGAATTTTTTCAGCATGAATTTATTCAAAAGTTTATTCAATTTATCTTTACTTTTTAATTCTAAAAAATGAAGCACGATTTAAGAAAAGCATTCGGTTTACATTTAAAGTCAATAATAACGGGATTTTTCCTGCTTACTCTTTCAGCAACTTCAATGGCTGCAACAGGCAATTGGGCCAGCAATGTTACGAAGGGTAACATCGTTTACACAACTTCTGAATCCGCGTCACCCATGAAAGATTATAACGG
>JAQTOL010000403.1 GCA_028748945.1 Paludibacter sp. | reverse complement strand
GAAAAACAGATAACAGGTAAAGTTATTGATCCGGCCGGAATGGCTATAATCGGAGCAACTGTCGTGGTAAAAGGGACTAAAAATGGTACCATCACAAATATTGATGGAAATTTCACCCTGGAAGTTCCCGATAAAGCGATATTAATGGTTTCCTACATAGGTTTTAAAACATTAGAAATTAATGTAACCAGTAATAAATACTACGAAATAAAGCTTGAAGAAAATGTAGAAAATCTGAATGAAGTAGTAGTGACTGCTTTAGGTATACGACGAGAACAAAAAGCGCTCGGATATTCAGTTCAGGCAGTTCAGGGTGATGTTTTACAAACAGTGAAAGGTATTGATATCGGCACTTCTTTGACAGGTAAAGTTGCAGGATTATTAGTTTATAACAGTACTGAATTTGCTGAAGCACCCACAATTGAAATACGTGGTGAAGTACCCCTTTTGGTTATTGACGGTGTCCCTTATGGAAACATGACGTTGCGAGATATTCCCTCGGATGATATAGAAAGCTTAAATGTTTTGAAAGGAGCGACAGCTTCAGCACTTTATGGCTATCGTGGAGCAAGTGGAGCTATCATGGTAACCACCAAAAAAGGAAGTTCAAATAAAGGTCTATCTGTCACTATCAATAGTGGAACCATGTATACCGCTGGATTTTTGGCTATTCCTGAAATGCAATCTACTTACGGTCGTGTGGTAAGCACGGCAACCAATAAATATTCAACCGGAGGTGACGGTTCGTGGGGCGTTCCCATGGATGGACGCGAAGTTAACCAATGGGATCCTATATCAAAAACATGGAAATCAATGGCTTATCTTCCACGTGGAAAAGATAACTTCAAGAATTTTTTAGAACAAGGATATGTGTTGAACAATAATATTAATGTGGTACAACAGGGTGAATTTGGAAGTTTCCGGACTTCGGCCACCTGGGTTCAAAATAAAGGTCAATATCCCAATTCATTGTTTGACAAATATACTTACAGCATTGGCGGTGATATGAAGATTAACAAATTCACCTTATCTTCAAGCATGGCATATAACAAACAGAGTTCAGCCAATATCGGCTTTAACGGATATACCAGTTACGATCCGATGTACAGTATGTTGGTATGGTCTGCCCCGGATTATGATGTGAGAGATTATAAAGATTACTGGTTGGTTCCAAACGAATCACAAAACAACAGTTATACAGATTCGAGTAATAATCCCTATTTTGATAGATATCAACGAACACATAGCCTGAATAAAGATATTTTAAATGGAACGCTGTCTTTAAATTATGATATACTATCTTGGTTAAAGGCAACATTGCGCTCTGGCTTCGACACTTACAGTGATCGTGAAGAAATTAAAATATCGAAAGGTTCATTAATCAGTGCAGGATCAGCTACTCTAATTCCAAATGGAACTCAGGTCTGGGGAGAGTCGGCCAATGGTTCCTATAATGTAGGAATCAGTCGTGGTTATAGTTTTAATAATGATCTGTTGCTGACAGGAAACAAAACATTTGGTAAGTTTAGTGTTGACGGATTATTTGGAGGTACTATTTATTACAGACAAGATGAAGGAATGGAAGCAATGACCCAAGCCGGACTGACAATTCCCGGTTATTATTCGCTGAATGCATCTGTAAGTCCTGCTAAAGTTAAAACGAAAATATACCGTCAGCAGGTAAATAGTTTATTCGGACGACTGGAACTGGCGTGGAACAGTATGGTATATATTGATGGAACCATACGTAATGACTGGAGTTCAACATTACCGGTATCAACCCGATCATATCTTTATCCTTCAGTTTCAGGAAGTTTTATTGCCTCCGAGCTACTACCAAAAATGGATTGGTTGTCACTCTGGAAACTGAGAGGATCCTGGACAGTATCAAAGAAACCGGCTGATATATATGATACTAATTCTGTTTATACTATTAATAATAGTGTCTGGGGAAGTTTAAGTTCTGCCTCCTATCCGAATTCTATCAAGAGCACGGATGTACTTCCTCAGTCTTCCGCTACATTTGAGGTAGGAACAGTTGTGAATTTATATAAGAACAGGGCATCGGTCGATGTGTCATATTATTCTAAACGCATGTACGATGCATTAACCTGGGCTGGAATCAGTTCGGCTTCTGGTTATTCTTCCAACTACATAAATACAAAAGAAGAAGTTACCCGGAAAGGTGTCGAAATTACCGCTAATGTAACTCCGGTAGAAACGAAAAACTGGAAATGGGATGTGTCGGTAAACTGGTCGAAATATGCACGGTATTTCACAAAGTTGGACTCACTCTACTCGGAAAATAAACCCTGGGTAAAAGTAGGTGAAAGAGCCGATGCCTATGAATTATATGATTACCAACGGGATCCTCAGGGCAATATGATTTATGGTGCCGGATTGCCTCTTTATTCGGATTTTGTTTCGAAGTACGGTAATTCAGATCCCGATTGGATTTGGGGAGTAAATACAACACTCAGATACAAGGATTTTCAGTTTAATATCTCATTCGACGGACGCGTTGGCGGATTGACTCAAACTGTAACGGAAATGTACATGTGGCGTGCCGGTTCACACCCGAATTCAGTCGTTCCTGAACGATATCTTGACGCAACAGTTGGTGGAAGTAACTATGTGGGAAGCGGCGTTATGATTGTGTCTGGTGCGGCAACCTACGATGCATACGGCAATATAACAAGCGATACAAGAGTATATGCACCCAATGATGTGGCTGTTACTTACGAAACATATATCAATAATTTGCATCATGGAACTGCATGGGGTGGTTCAGCATCACCAATTGATGTATACAGTACCACATTTTTCAAAATCAGGGAAGTGTCTTTGACCTATACGCTGCCAAAAAGAATTTGTTCAAAATTTTATGCAAAAGGGCTTTCAGTGTCTGCCGTTGGTCAGAATGTCCTTTTGTGGGCGAAACAATTCAAGTATTCCGATCCGGATGGAGGATATGAAAACTTTAGTGATCCATCAGTGCGATACTTAGGTTTCAACGTAAAAATGACTTTCTAAAAAACAGCCTGTTTTTTTGATATTTAATTTTAAAGATAAATACAAATGAAAAAGATAAATAAATTTTATATAGTCGGAATTTCACTAGCTTTAATTCTGTTTACAAGCTGCAGCCAGTTTGAGGATATAAATACAAATCCTGACACGACAACACAGGTTAGTGCATCACTCTTGTGTACTAATGTGGTTTTGAGTGTAGCCGCATTTTCAAGTGAAGCCAAAAGTTACCTCGACGATAATGCACTACCTAAATATATTGGTTATGCTAATGAGGGACAAATGAGTGAACAGTACAACAAAATCGGAAGTAGTAGCTTCGGTGCCATGACCATACTTCCTGATATTGAAAAAATGCTTGAGAATGCACAGGGAAGCGTTATGGAAGATTCTTACAAAGGAGTTGCCAAGTTTGCAAGAGCCTATATGTTTTACCGACTGACCATGGAAATGGGAGATATTCCGTATAGTGAAACCGGCAGAGGCGATATCGGTCTTTTCCGTCCGAAATATGATACTCAGAGATC
>JAQTOL010000402.1 GCA_028748945.1 Paludibacter sp. | reverse complement strand
CGAACTTGATCTTGAATTCCAACAATTAATTAACAAAGCCAAGGACCAAATTCAAAAAGCTTATGCGCCCTATTCAGGCTTTCATGTTGGTGCAGCTGTCCAACTTGAAAATGGTGAAATTTTCACTGGAAGCAATCAGGAAAATTCGGCTTACCCTTCAGGACTTTGTGCAGAGAGAGTAGCCATGTTTTATGCAAATTCGCAATGCCCCGACATTGCTGTAAAATCAATTGCTATAGCTGCTCATACAAATGGAAACTTTTTGAAAGAGCCAATAACTCCCTGTGGATCATGCCGTCAAGTTTTATTAGAAACTGAAATGCGTTTTGAAAAAAACATACGGATTTTGCTTTATGGTACAGAAAACATATACATGATTGAAAATGTAAGGCAATTGTTGCCATTGTGTTTTGAAAAGAACTCCCTTCAATAATTATTTTATCAACAAATCTGAATTATTTTTATTTTTTAGTTGATTTTGTTAAATAATATGTGTACATTGCGAACGCAAAAGAGAATGAATAATATTATTCAAAATCGTTGCATTATCAAGCTGTAATCAATTTTTTGTTATGAAAAAAGTAAAATTCAACATTGAATATCAACTCAAATCAGCTTCGTTAAATGTTTTATGGAACTCAATCGGAACTCCTTTAGGACTTGCTGAATGGTTTTCGGATGGTGTTACGGTGGACGATAACGAATTCACTTTTTCATGGGATACAAATATGCAGACTGCATATCTGATACAATTAAAACCCAATTCCAGCATTCGTTTTCAATGGGAAGAAGACAAAAATACAGATTATTATTTTGAACTTGAGATAGATATGCAAGAAATTACCGGCGATTTAACTTTGGTAATTACTGATTTTGCTGAACCGAAAGAGACTGAAGATTTAATTTTATTATGGAACAAACAAATAGAAGAGTTACGAAGAAAAACCGGTATCTAACAACTTTTTATTCAATATCTGACAATTATAAGATTGATAACGCAGAAAATTGCAACTTATAAGGCCTACGAGTATAAAATCCTTTTCATTTCAAATCAGCTTAATACATCCGCTCATTCAAAGTGGATGGATTTTTTATTGATTTTTAGTTGAAAGTGTTTTAAAACTAAATCCGGGAAGCGAAACGATATCTGAATCATTTTCATTTAGACAGACACAGTTTAGATATTTTAATGATTCTGCAAAGCACATTTATAATTATACATTATATTAATACTTGATTATTGAACTTTTTGCAGTAATTTTGTTGTTCCAAAAAAAACAGGCATGTTTAGAATTAAAAAAATTGATTCGTACGTATTTAAGCAATTTTTTACGCTCTTTTTGATGACTTTTCTCATCTGCATCTTCATTTTGTTGATGCAGTTTTTGTGGAAACATGTTGCCGAATTAGTTGGAAAAGGAATTGGTTGGTCTGTTATGGCAGAGTTTTTTTCGTATGCCATTTTTTCACTGGTACCCATGGCTCTCCCTTTAGCCATTCTTCTGGCTTCCTTAATGACATTTGGAAATCTGGGTGAAAATTTTGAACTTACCGCCATGAAAGCCGCAGGTATTTCATTGTTCAGAATCATGCGACCACTAATAATCCTGATTTCAATGTTTTGCGTGGGAGCTTTTTATTTTTCCAATTATGTTCTTCCCATAGCTCAAACCAAACTGTGGACACTTATTTTTTCCCTTCGCCAAAAATCTCCTGAATTTGATATTCCGGTAGGTGAATTTTATTCCGGTATCAGCAATTACAATATCTATGTGCGTGGTAAAGAAGGAAATCTATTAAAGAATATGATGATTTATGATTTTTCAAAAGGATTTGAAAATGCAAATGTTATGGTAGCAGATTCCGGACGGGTACAGTTTACAGCAGATAACAAATATCTTCTTCTTTCGCTTTACGATGGTGAAAGTTTTGAAAATCTGCAAAAACAACGTATCAGCAATTCTACTTCAAGCATTCCATATAAGCGTGAAACTTTTAAACAAAAGGATTTGTTGCTCGATTTCAATACAGAATTTAACCGGTACGATGAATCATTACTTAAAGACCAACACGTTGCCAAGAATATTAAAGAACTCACTCAATCCATAGATTCAGTGAGTAAAATAGCAATATTTAGAAGTAATGAACAAGCCAAAGAAATTGTAAACAATCATTATTTGGGGCGCGAAGAATTTAAGGGGAAACAATTGTTCGATAGTGCATATGCAAAAAAGAAAATTCTTAATGCGGATTCATTGTTCCTGTCTTTTAATCAGACTTCCATGTTAAGGGTAAGTTCAAAAGCATTAGATCAGGCAAAAACAATAAAAGATCAGATTCAATATAATAAAATGATGTTGGAGGAACCGGAGAAATATGTTCGTCGGCATCAAATTGAATGGCACCGCAAGTTCACTCTGTCGTTTGCCTGTTTGATATTTTTCTTTATCGGTGCGCCTTTGGGTGCTATCATTCGTAAAGGAGGTCTTGGAACACCTGTTGTCATTTCAGTTATCCTGTTTATTATTTATTATATTATCGACAATACCGGATATAAAATGGCACGTGAAGGTTTATGGCAATCCTATCAGGGTATGTGGCTCAGTTCAGCCGTTTTACTCCCAATAGGAATTTTCCTTACATACGTGGCCGTAGTAGATGCCAGCTTGTTTAATACACAGGAATACATTAAAATATGGAATATTATTAAGCGAAAATTTGGTTGGGGAAGTAACCAGACAACGGATGACGTTGAGAAATTGGATTGACCTAAAATTAAATTGTTCAGAACATTAATTATTATTGATTTTTTCGGATCATTTTCAACGTAAAATCAATTCTGATAAGACATAAATTAAGAAATTATTAAAATGAAATCAATAGTAAATACGATAGAAGAAGCTCTATCAGACATTCAAGCTGGAAAATTTATCATAGTAGTTGATGACGAAGACCGTGAAAATGAAGGAGATTTTATTTGTGCTGCAGAAAAAATCACTCCCGAGATGATTAACTTTATGATAACACATGGTCGTGGTGTTGTTTGCGCACCTTTAACAGAAGAACGTTGTGATGAACTGGATCTTGAAATGCAGGTTAACAAAAATACTTCTATCCATTCTACGCCTTTTACTGTAAGTGTTGATAAACTGGAAGGTTGTACTACCGGAGTTTCAGCAGCCGATCGTGCAGCTACTTTTAATGCTTTGGCCAATCCAACTTCAAAACCCGATACATTTGGTCGTCCGGGACATGTATTTCCATTGCGGGCCCGTTCGAAAGGCGTTTTGCGTCGGGCCGGTCATACAGAGGCAGCAGTTGATTTAGCACGTTTAGCCGGCCTGTACCCTGCCGGAGCGCTGATTGAAATTATGAACGAAGATGGTACCATGGCCAGATTGCCCGAATTAATAAAAATTGCGAAAAGGTTTGATTTGAAAATCATTACGATAAAAGATCTGATTGCCTATCGACTTAAATCCGAGTCTCTTGTTGAAATGGGTGAAAAAGTAAATATGCCAACTGCATACGGTCACTTTAAGCTTATACCTTTCAGACAAACA
>JAQTOL010000401.1 GCA_028748945.1 Paludibacter sp. | reverse complement strand
GTTCCAAATGAATTTGTATGAGTGAATTTTCCATTCAGGCTATTATAAAGTATTAGCTGATTGGTACTTCGAGTTGTGTTGATACTGGCAATAGGGAATGAAATTCCTGCAGCACTTACATTACCTGCAAAAACTTTTGTTCCTATAAAGGGGATTAAATTTCTGTCAAAAGCAATATCCGGTCGTGAGTTTGGAATTAAAGCTACCTCGCCATTGACCATACATCCCGCAACAGGTAATCCCACCTGTCCTACAGTAACAAAAAAATCTGCGTTTGTTCCACCAATATACATAGCCCCTTCTTTGGTTTTCCGTTTGGCCATATCCGAAGGTCTTTCGGGAGTAACCGTTGAGTCTTTACCCAAGACAGTTTTAAAACTTATAAAAGGGTTTGTTGCATCTACCTCCAGAAAGAAAACCCGCAAGGGTTTTGTAGCGTCTATTAATTGTAATGCCGTATAATAACTTCCGGGACCAAATTTATAATGAGCAAGTGTATCAACCGGATAGATTTTAGTTCCAACTGTTATATTACCGGCAAATGAGATAGAAAAGAAACTGGATAGAAAAAAGAATAGTATTTTTTTCATATTGAACACTTAAAGATTTCTGCCTTCTGGCGGACGAGGAAAGAAAAAAGAGGTGGTGAAACACCACCCCTTCAAAAAAATCAATAATTATAAAATCAATTAACCGCTAATTTTTGAATCATTTTAGCACCTGATTTATCAATGGCTGTAATAATATAAACACCGTTAGCAGCAGGAGCTGTTATTGTTGAAACATGAACAGCAGAACCCACTTTTTGTCCGGTTACACTATAAACCTGAACTGATGCCACTTCTTCTGAAAGACGAATTTCATTCCCAACCAGAGATGCTGTTACATTCGACATTTGAAGTTTAGAAATTCCTGAGGTTCCTACCGTCATTTTGTACATTCCGTAACCATTTTCACCTGTATAAACATAAATTTTAGCTACATTTCCACTGACTTCAACAGTCGGCATAGCTGTACGATAAGCATTGGATGCGCCACCCATTCCTGCTTGCGGGAATGTCCACAAACAATCCAATCCTGAGAATGCTTTGCTTGCATCCGCAAATTTAAACAAACGGAAAGTCGAAGCAGGTGTACCTGCTGTGTTAGTAGCAGCCATTAATAAGAAGTATTTATCACCAACCTGAAATTCAGTAACACCATTATGTCCCTGATTCATCGTCCAAATAGTTTTTGGTGTAGCTGCCGGAGCAGTTACTGAATCTTTTAATGCCGATGGTTTCGCATAAAAACCGTCAATAACATTTCCATCTTTGTCCATTAAAGTAGGGAATGTTGCATTTCCATCCAAATAGAAAAGATTTTCATCCAATGGAAAAACCTGAGGTGCAGAGCCTAAGTTTGCAAGACCTGTTAAATAGGTCCCTACTGTTGTATTATCCAATTCAATCAATGTCGGAACTCCGGCAACACCTCCTGTGATTACCCATTTATAAACTTCCATTGCAGTAGCTGAAGCATTTGCTGCCAGAATAACTGCACTTCCATTTACATCACCCCAAACACCAAATGCATCGAAACGCATGGTAGCAGCTGAAGGGAATAAAGTTGCCAAATTAGCCTGATCGATTACGAGTGTACCTGCTCCGGTTGTTAAATTAGCTTTCCAGATTTGGAAACGACCGGTATTTGAAGTTATAATATTACCCAATAACACATTACCGGCATTATCAACTTTAATATCCTGATAACCCCAAAGTCCGGCAGTCACAAGACTATCTGCAGTATCTGCTTTATTTCTTCCCATATAAGTAAATAAATTACTTGCCATAACTATCGGAGATTCTTTTGCTCCAGTTGCACCGTTCACAACAACAAGTTGTTTATTTCCTCTGTCAACAAATAGCATTTTGCCATCTTTTACAGCCATACCGCGAGCAGTTCCTGAAGCTGCAACAAAATCAGCTGCAGCATTGTAGTAGTTTAAAACATTCGAATACAACCACTGATTTGCGAGTGTAATTTCACCTCTGGGTGCATACGTTGCAGGATCTACTAATCGATTTGCAGCCATCACATTGGTCAGGAAAGCACTACATATAAGTGCTACTCCAAAAAGTACTTTTTTCTTCATAATGTTTACTTTTTAAATAGTTTTTAAATAGAGAATTATTATTTGAGTTTTTATTTACTCATTATTTCCATTCTATTACAAAATAATTTTAAATGGAATTTTATTGCTTTTCGTTTGTATTAACACCGGGTAAACCCCCCTTGGAAGATTCTCCGGTATTAAATCGATTTGGTTTTCGCCTTGTTTAATACTTGTTTCGATTTGTTTAATTGCAGTTCCTGTAAGTGAAAACAGACTGATAGTTGCCATAAATGCAGAGTTTGACTGAATAATCAAGTCATTTTTACCACTCCCGTTAGTACGAACAAAACATTTCAAATTTTCATCCTGAATTTGATCAACAGAGGTATTATCGTTCAAAATAACAGTAACAGTAGCTGAAGGATCTGTAAGTCCTTCATTTGTTGCTGCTTTTACCCGTAAATAATAAGTAGCTGCCGTCAAATTTTCGTATAAAGCGCAATAGGTAGATGCATCGACTGATTTTACGGTTGTTGCACGGGCCGGGAAAGTCGCATCCTTCGATAATTCTGCTCTAAACCCTTTCGATGCCTGTTCGTTCCAGCAAACCTGAATCGTTGTTCCCAAAATTGTACTTCCGGTTATTGGACTTATGAGTTGTGGAACTGAAATCGGTACTTCCAAAGTCGTAAACTGTATCGTTTCCGAAGTAGCTTTTACGAGTCCATCGGTTACACTGACACGTGCATAATACTTTGTACCTGGCATTAATTTTCCGGAAGGGAAGGTGAAATTCGGAATTTGTAAAGTTTGAACCAGAACCTGTTTTGCTAAACTAAAATCGGCTGCAGTAGAAATTTCCAACTTATAGCTGGCAGTTGCACTCACACTATCCCACAACATAGTTGGAATTAATGGAATACTTCCACTTCCATTTGCCGGATAAGTAATTTGAAATTTATGCGCTCTGAATTTATTTGGCTGCGACCAATTATCAGCAGCATTGGGTTTACGGGTTTTCACTCTCCAAAAATACTCCACACCGTCTTTTAAATTTGTTTGCAAGCCCGAAAAAAATTGTGGCAGAGTTGTCTCACGCGAGCATACCAAATCAGTAAATTGGGCATCACGTGCCAACTGCCAGACATAGGAGTCCACTCCAGCAACGCTGTTCCATCTAAAAACGCAGGGAATTAAAGCCTGAGTGTTCTCTACCGGATAAACCAATTCTGTTGCAGCCGTTGTAGTTAAACTTTCTCCTAAAATCCGTTGTGAAAATTCATTTCCATACCGGTCCAATACGGAAACGGCGATTTTATGTGTCACAGAACTTACAGATGCAGGCAATTCATATTGATGGTTGTACGAAACTCCCAAAAGATATTTAGAAGAAGAAAATACTGCTGTATCGTTTCTGTTTGCATTTGGAACAGCATAAACGGCAAATCGAATATTTGATGATGAATATGTCCAGGTCAAA
>JAQTOL010000400.1 GCA_028748945.1 Paludibacter sp. | reverse complement strand
CTCTCAAAGCGGGTGCAAAAGTAGTCGCTTTTACATTACAAACCAAATCTTTTTTGCACTTATTTCTGCTTTAAAACATAATCTATACCTAAACCACTGAAATAAAATTAGTTTTATCAGAAAATTAAATTCATGAATTTGTAATATGAATTTAAAACTTCTGAGAATACTGACTTCTTGATTGTATAAATTCATATAATCCGGACAGAATAAATGCAAAACAGACTAATTATCGCATCATTCTGCGAAATAAAATATTGTAATTTCAGGAAAAATAAATTCAGTTTAGTGTGGAAATGCTGTTGAATATAGAAAAAAAAATTACATCTGTTATATCAGGAAATAAAAATTAGGGCTCAAAAAAATCAGCTTATTTTCTTAAAAGAAGATAAGCTGATAAAGTATTTTTGGAAATTAATGGGGAATTTTTCTTGTTCAGAAGTAAAAGCAGGTACAACAAACCATCAAATACCGGGAGAATCTGAAAATTGTTCTTCAATGGATAATCTTAAATCTGACTTTAATTTATCCATATTTACTTTTTCACCCAATTCTTTTTCCATCGAAGTTACACCTTTATCGACAAAACCACATGGATTAATATAATTGAAGTACTCCAACTGAGTATTTACATTCAGAGCAAAACCATGCATAGTCACAAAACGGGAACTCCGGACACCGATTGCACATATTTTTCGACAAGCAGGAGTACCCACATCCAACCAAACACCGGTAGCTCCCTCCAATCGTTGAGAAACAATATTGTAGGTTGCAAGTGTTTTGATAATGGCTTCTTCAACATTATATATGTATTGTTTTAAACCCAACCCAAAATTGGCCAGATCAAATATGGGATAGCCTACCAATTGTCCGGGTCCATGATATGTAATATCACCACCCCTGTTAGTATGCACAAAAGTTGCATTTTTTGCCTGAAGTTGAATAAAATTTAGCAGCATATTATGCTCATCACCACTTTTACCGAGCGTATAGACATGCGGGTGTTCACAAAAAACCAGGTGATTCTCAGTTGGGAGATTTTGAGTTTTATTCTGAATGGACTTATTAAAAAGCTCTTCCTGATTTGCCCATGCATTATTATATTCAATCAAACCCCAATCTATATAATGTAATGTTCTGTTCATTTTCTTATCCGTTTTCGTTTGTTTTTTTGTGCAACTTCATTATTAAAGTTGACAGGGCCTATCTTATTCATAATGCTCAAAACATGTGCTTCCCGCCGTTGAACATAACCGGAAGGATGTCCTGCATCAAAACGGCGTGGATTTGGCAAACAAGCAGCAATCAAAGCAGCCTGTGATCTGGTAAGTTGCGATGCATGTACACCAAAGTGTTCTTGTGCTGCCGCTTCTACGCCATAAATTCCATCACCCATTTCAATGACATTTAAATACACTTCCATAATGCGTTCTTTATTCCAGATCAATTCTATTAACACGGTAAAATAAGCTTCCAAACCTTTACGAATGTAAGAACGTTGAGGAAATAAGAAAACATTTTTGGCTGTTTGTTGCGAAATGGTGCTTCCACCCCTTATACGTCTTCCCTTTTGATTGTGTTCGATGGCTTTGGTAATATCTTCAATTGAAAATCCATGATGATGTAGAAACAGATTATCTTCCGAAGCCACCACGGCCTGAACCATATTGGGCGAAATTTTGTCAATCGACACCCAACGTTTACTGTTTTTAGGCATTTCCCCCCGAATCAAGGATTCTGCGGATCGTATTATCATTAATGGAGTTACGATAACCGGTACAAAACGGTCAACAATAACCCAACTGACACTGACAATCATAAAAAGCAAAAATACATTCCGCATCAGTCTAACAAATTTTGCCCAAAGTCCCTCCTTTTTCGTTTTTGAATTTGTTGTTTCAGATTTATTTTTTTGTTTCTTCATTCAATAGCATTCTGACAATAAAAAATTTAATCACATCTAAAAAAAATTTGGAAAACTATACTAATTTAAACCGAACGCGCCAGCGATCGTTTTCAAAATCGTGACTGATAATTTCAAATCGCCCCAATTCGGAAGTATTTTCAACATGCTGACCAATACAGGCACATGCATCATAATCACCAACACGAATGACCCGCAAAGTTTCGGATGCATCCGGAGGAAGTTTGGATAAATCCGCAATCTTAGCGGCTTCTTCCCGGGTCATTAATTCTTCGTAAACCGGCAAATGACTGTCAATAACTTCGTTTACTTTACGTGTAATTTCAATTATTTGCTCTTCAGTCGGAGCTTCGGAAAGCAAATAATCGCACTTTGACTTTTTGCGCTCAATATGTGCATTCACTGATCTTCCACAAGTAAACAGCCGAACCATGGTTTGGTTCAAAATATGCTCACAAGTATGCATCGGCTCATTGTATAATTTCTTTGGTTCGTTTAATATCTCATCCATGCCGTTCAAATTTTTATATGCAAAGATAAACATTCCGGTTGATACAGGGAAAAGCCTGATTCAAACATAAAAATCCAAATAATATATTCTTCCCAAACATAAAAGAATATGCACCGAATCATTATTGTAGAAATGATCAGGCGCATACTTTTAAAATGAATTACAACACTTACTTAAATACCCGATTGATTTTATTTTATCTGCAAAACAATGTCATTTAAATAATCTACAGCTTATCAGTTATTTTTATGAGTTTAGCTGTTTTCTGAAAATTATTTTTCCTCTGTAGGCAGTACTCAATTTTTCAAAAAATGCAACAAACTCAGGATATAATGAAACATCGTATTTTCCTGCCGGCAAAAAAGTCGACTGCTGTATAAGGATTCCTTTCTCTTTTACTTGTATTGAAGATTCAAAATGTCCGAAATCAGTACTGACAGAGCTACTTGACGGAACGGATTCTATCTCAAATCCTTCCGGAATCGGAATATAAATGCTGTCAATATTCTTAAATCCCGTGTTAATCACCATATCATGAACACGATTCTTTTTCTTCATCCATTCATAGGTTGTCTGAAACGGGTTAACCGGAACAAAAAGACGATTACCTGTTTTACTTCCATACATGATTGTAGTCCATGAATAATCTATTGACAAGCTGGGTAGTGGAGATTTATCTTCAGTCACCCTGACAGGTCCGATTATAACATTGGGAAGATTAATCTCTTCTCTCAGATAATCCGCCTGTTCTGAACTTTTTGCAAGGGGGAACCAATCGTAATTATCATATATCTTTACCTTACACTGTTTTTGCATAGAGACTTTGGCACTTCCGTCCGGATTCAATACAAGGTTTGCGCAGTTTTTTTCAATATTCAATGAGTCGGGGTAATCCGGCAGACGTTGAATTATACCGCCCTGAGCCGTATTAACTAAAGCATCATGTCCTGATATACTGTTATGGACAAAACCAAACGGTTCTCTGGGATTCGTACATTCAAGCCACAAGGTATCTTTTACCAATGGAACCTGTAAAATCACATGATTTGTTTGATAAAAGTTTGAATAATCATGAAATAATGTTTTCCTGTTTTTGTCAAGTCTGATTACTGTATAATTGGATGGGATTCCCACAACTTCCAACATAGCACTCATATAATT
>JAQTOL010000399.1 GCA_028748945.1 Paludibacter sp. | reverse complement strand
CCATGGTTTCGTCGGCTTCAATATGCAATTGTTTGCAGACGTCACGCAGTTGCGTTTCGTCCATTCCATTGATATCAATGCCGGTATATTCCTTTATGGCATCAATCATGGTAATCCGCTTGAATGGCGTTTTAAAGCTGATCAATTTATCGCCGACCTTGATTTCATTTGTCCCATTTACCGCCACACAGATTTTTTCAATCATATTTTCGGTAAATGTCATCATCCAGTTGTAGTCTTTATAGGCTACATATATTTCCATAGCGGTAAATTCAGGATTGTGTGTACGGTCCATTCCTTCGTTTCGGAAGTTTTTGGAGAACTCATACACTCCTTCAAACCCACCTACTATCAATCGTTTCAAATATAATTCATCAGCCACACGTAAGTAAAGCGGCATGTCCAGTGCATTGTGATGCGTCATAAACGGACGGGCCGAAGCACCACCCGGAATAGATTGCAAAATCGGAGTTTCAACTTCAATATAGTCCTGCGCGTTGAAATAATCGCGCATGGTTTGGTACACTTTGGTGCGTTTCAGAAAAATATCTTTAATCCCTTCATTTACCACCAAATCCACGTACCGTTGACGGTAGCGTTGTTCCGGATCTTCGAAAGCATCGAAGGCCACACCATCTTTGTATTTTACGATGGGTAGCGGACGAATTGATTTACTCAATACCGTAAGTTCCTGAGTATGTATGCTGATTTCACCTGTTTGCGTGCGAAATACAAAACCTTTGATGCCAACAAAATCACCAATGTCCAATAGCTTTTTGAACACGGTATTGTACATTTCGGGTTGTGCTTCGGTGTTGATATCGTCACGGCTGATATAAACCTGTATACGTCCTTTTGAGTCCTGTAATTCAATGAATGAAGCTTTTCCCATGATGCGGCGGGTCATAATTCGACCTGCTACGCAAACAATTCTTTTACTATCATCATCTTTAAATTCAGCCTTTATATTTGTGGAAAACGCATTGGTAGGATATTCGGCGGCAGGAAAAGGGTCAATCCCTAATTTTCTCATTTCGTCCAGACTTTGACGTCTGAACATTTCTTGTTCACTCAGTTCTGTGCTCATATTGTTTTTGAAATTCAAATTGCTGCAAAATTACAAAAAAAGGATGAATAATATGCATTTAAGCCCTTACATGTTTATCGTTTCGCATTTTTTAAAAGCTTTTTTAGAATAAAAAACCAAAACAGATTGATCGGTTTCATTCCTTATTTCATTTGTTTTTCCATTCCGTTCCTCAAAATTGTTTTGTCTTTTATTTTTATAATTATCCTGTTTTTCAGAGTAAATAAAAATCACGAATTGAATAAACTCACTTATTTGCAGGCATTCGGTAATTTTGTTTAAATTTGCAGGACCTTATAATACTGTCAAGCTAAATCAAATATGTTTAAGAAGAAAGGCAAACAACAACTATTCAGATTCTCATTAAGTGGGCGGAAATTATTACTTCCCATCTTTTGTTGCCTGAATTTGTTCGGCTTTTCACAGCAAGATGGTTATCAGGAATTTGACAACATAAATCTGAACTCCAATGCTTCTGTTGTCAATTGTTTTATTCAGGACCATCAGGGATTGATGTGGATGGGATCTGACAAAGGTCTGTTTGTCTACAACGGTTACACGATTCAACAACAACTTTATCCTTACACAGAAAATAAGAATCCGGCAAACTCAATGATTAACTGTGGGATACTGTTAGATTCAACACAATTATGCCTGGGTTCGGATAATGGTGTACTGTTTTATAATCTGGAAACGGAACAGTTTGAAAAAAACAACAAGTCTTTCCCATCGGATGTACGCACCATGGCTTTATCCGGTAATAAATTATGGATTGGATCCTTGAACGGATTGTTTGAATATAATCCAACGAATAAGAATAACCGAAATATCAGTTCAGATAAAAACCCGGGAATACCTCACCGGGCAATCTATTCTATTCTGGTATCAAAACAAAAAACTCTTTACGTAGGCACTTACAATGGGCTTTGTTATCTCGATTCCAGATCTGGCACTTTTAAAACCATTCCGCTTCCGGTTCGGTTTAAGAAAAACAGCCTTTTAGTCAATTCATTATTGGAAGACCCCATCCGAAAATGCATCTGGATTGGAACTGAAGGTTATTTGTTCAAATTTTTTCCGGCTTCCGGATTGGTTGAACGGATAGACTATTTTGATGATAATTCGATAAAATCATTAGCCATAGATCGCGACCAAAATCTGCTTTGTGGAACTGATAACGGGCTATATATTTATAACGGGGAAAAAAAATTTATCAAACATCTTGTTCACGATTCCCGTAATGGAAAATCATTAACAAACAATATTGTCTGGAGTGTTTTTGTTGATAAGAACAACAATGCCTGGTTTGGAACCGATTATGGGGTTTCTTTATACAAATACACCAATACCTACAAATATATTCCCATCTCGCATGTGACAGGTATTGGTGATGGAAATCAGTTACAGGCTATTTATAAAGATTCGCGTAACAATTTTTGGTACGGAGGAACAAATGGTTTAATATACACTTCGCCCGGTAACAAAACCTGTCTGTGGTACAAATTGGGTGATAAACAGTATCCGATTTCGCACAACCGGATTCGTAGTATTTACGAAGACAGTGACAAAAACCTTTGGGTGGCTACCGACGGAAGTATTAACCGTTACGATTACCAGACCCGGCAATTCATACATTATAATATTGTTGACAGCACCCGAACGCGTAATGCCAATTGGGCATATAGTTTATTTGAAGATAAACAGGGGCGGCTGTGGATCGGAACCTGTTTGGGAGGCATCTTTGTTGTGAATAAAGAGAAATTAATGAAAAGCAAATCCTCTTTTTATGTAGCAGAACAGAATTTCTACAAGAAACCGGGAAAATACGGATTATCAGATAATTTCATAAATAAGATACTGCCCGACCGACAGGGAAATGTGTGGGCTTTGACTTATAATAACGGAATCAACAAAATCAATACAAAAACCGGAATGGTTACCCGGTTTTCGGTACATGTCAAAGCCGGACAAAAATCGAATATTAATGCTACCTGCTTAATCTGTGACCGGGAGGGTTATATCTGGATTGGCTTTGTAGGAGGGATAAACCGTATTGATCCGAAAACCAATCGAACTCAGGAAATCAGATACAAAAACATGGATGAAAGTGTTATCAGGGTTTTAACCGAAGAAAAAAACCATATCTGGATCACGACTTCCGATGGAACCTTTGTTCTGGATAAAAAAACACTAAGTATTAAACATGTAAAAATTGCAAATATACCGCTTTGGTGTAGTTTTTATGATTCATCCGTGAATGAAATTTACCTGGGTGGTATTGATGGATTTGTCGTGTTTTCTACAAACATAATTAAGAATGAAAATCATTATAAACCGATTATTCTGACGGCTTTGTATGTCAATGATATATATTTTCAGGCAGGTGTGGATTACAAAGGGAAAAGTATCCCCTATTCAAAAGAAATTTCACTCAACTATAATCAAAACAATGTTTCCTTTGAGTTTTCCGATCTGAGTTTTTCGCAAGAAGAAATCTA
>JAQTOL010000398.1 GCA_028748945.1 Paludibacter sp. | reverse complement strand
TAATTATTGACTATAACTCCTCTGGCACCTCCTTTAAACAAGGGATTCCTGTCCTTATTGCATGCATAAAGATTATTAAGAATGGCAATATTACTTGTATTGTCATGAATCAAAGATCCCTTTGAATGTTCTCCTTTAGAGTGAGTGGCTGTGCTTAATCCCTCTGCAATTATGTTATTACTTATGGTGACGTCATGCGAGGTATTAATTCTCCATTCATCCGGCGTAGCACCCTTAAAACGATCACCTGATGCTGAACAATTCTCATCAACCGCCCAGGTAAAAGAACAATGATCGATAATAACATGATAAGCACCAACAGTTGACATGGCATCGGGTTCCCACGAACCGACAACATGCCCCGAAGCTCCCGGACGAATGCTGATATGTTGAAGTATTACATCATGTGTACTAATGCTTAGACCACCATTGATAAGTGTAATGCCTTTACCGGGTGCTGTTTGACCTGCAATCGTAATGTATGGATTTTTAATCGATTTGGAAGATCCGTTCATATTAATAACTCCGCCAACCTCAAACACAACGATTCTTGGTCCGCTGGCGGCAATAGCATCTGCAAAAGAACCGGTTCCACTCGCATTCAGATTGGTTACACGAATAATTCTTCCACCTCTTCCCCCTTCCGTATAAGCAGCCCAACCTTCCACACCGTAATTGGCAATTTGTTGCGCCTGAACGCTCTGATTGAAGTAGATCAGAAATAAAATAAACAGAAAATGTGATTTTCTCATTTTTAAATTTATAAAATTGCTCCGGCTTATAAAGCTTCCCGATAACAATACAATAAGACTGGTATTTTAAAACGAACAGTTTCAGAATTTTTGATTATTCAATGATCAATTTTATTTTGATCAAATGTAAATTCGCAAATTAAATTCAACAAATTGAAAACTAGAGAACTCTGTTTTCTTTTTGAGCTTTACGGTCAAGTAAAATTCCTGTAACATGGCTAAGGACGATTATTAGCAGAATCCCGATTTCAATAGATAATGCAGTCTTATTAAAAAGTATGATTGATATATAAATTAAAACCGAACCAAGAGAAATTCCAATTAAATTTTTGATGGTTAATGGATTAAGATCTTTCCTGTAATAGTTGTCCGAAGTGAGATTAAACCTTTGTTTAACCATAAATATTAAGTCATTTAACTTCGATTGATAATCACTAAATATCATTTCTTCAGCTTTTGGCGGTAATAAGTTTATAATGTTTTCCAAATCTGTAAGAAGGATATCATCTTCATCCAGCTTTAAATCGTTGATTTTCAAAAGCAGATTATTTAAATAGCTTAATCGAAACTTAACTTTTGCAGCAATGGGATAACTGTGTGTAACTTCATCTAATTGTTTCCGTTTTTCAGATACCCATTCTGATATATTCGTGTTCATAAATTTGTTTCTTAACTGTTTTTTTACTGTTCGTTTAATTAAATGATGTTTTCGAAAAATGATATTAATTTTTCATTTTGAATCCATTTAATTTAAGCCACCAAAAATACGAACTCTATTTAACAACACCAAAAAGTAACTGATTATTTTTTAAACAGTTTAATGAATCCTCAATTAATGGGAGTTTGCGTTATTGTGAAAACGGTCACGAACGGTGAAACGTTTTTTTGATTAAAAGAAGGGCTAAGTCTGAAAGACGTAATCCTTCTAAAAAGAATTCATTTCACGGATTCTATCGGGTCGAATAATTTCTGGTTTGTTCTGAACAGCACTGAATTACTAATTGAACTTCAACTCATTTATCCGTATTGTTCTCGGGATTTAGTATATGTTGGACAAGTCCTTCTTCGTATAATATTGATCAAGTACATGCGGAACTGTTAATTAATTATTTTATTTTCATCATCTGTCTGGAACTGCTAAATTTATTTGTTTCAATCTTATAAAAGTAAATACCCGGTTTTGCCGGTTTTCCATCCCATGTAATTTGTTTGTATCCTGCCGATTCTTCCCTGTTCATCAAATCAGCTATCATTTTTCCATTTATATCGTAAATTGATATTTTTACATTTGTAGCTTCCGGAAGGTTGTAATAAATAGTTGTCGAGTTGCTGAACGGATTCGGATAATTTTGAATCAGGCCATAGGTATCGGGAATCATGTTTTCAAATGAAAGGAAATTCCTGATTTTATAAAAATAAGATGAACCGTTATTTTTAGCCTGGTTATCATCGAGGCTATTACCAACTAAAAGATATTCGCCTTTTAAAGCCACTGAAAGTCCAAAATGATCGTATTTTTCCAAATCTTCGGGAATTATTTGCCCGGCAGCCGCCCATGAATTAGCTGTTTTGTAAAAAATGAAAACGGTTCCATCATCACTGTCTTTTTTTGTCAAATCCCATTTGGGACTACTTATGATTATATATTCGTCCGATATAACCACATTGGATCCAAAATGATCGTGATGATTTCCATTTTCAGGGACAAATTGATAGCTTTGTTTCCAGTTACCAGTGACATCGGGTTCGTACAAGTCGGCTTCACCGGAATAGACTGAATCGACAAGTGCTTCCATAGAACCGACAATCAACCGATTGGTTGAATAATCGATGGAGGACCCAAATACGCCCAGGGTTCGTCCGTTTTCAGGTTCAATAATTTGCTTTACATTCCAACCGTCGGTTGATTTTGAATATAAGTATACAAGTCCGCTTTCAGAAATTTTGCCCGACCCCATGGGTGCCGAAATAACAATATTCGATGGGTCAATAATACATACTCCGGCCCCGAAAAGATCGTTCTTATTGGTACCGGGAGATACGATTTCACTTTCCTGTACCCAGCCGGTTTCAGTTTGTCTGAATACATAAACGGTTCCGGATGAATTACCCGTAAAGTCCGATATGCGTGAACTAATGAAAGCAACTCCTGATCCCAATTTTATTGATGAACCGAAGTTCTGAAACATAACCGGATGATTTGGTTTTATCTCACCGGATTTTATCCATTGTGAGCCGTCGTATTCGTAAACGTACACAATACCCGATTTATCTTCCAATTCAGGTGAACTAATCATTAAAATATTGCCGCAAAGTTGAATGGCAGCTCCAAACCGTTGCATAAGTTCAGGGTTTTCGGGAACTATCTTTTGCGCAAACAACCAATTGTTCTCTACGATTTTATAAATATAAACCGCACCGACCTCCATGGAATCAATCGGTTCCATGGGGGCGGAAATAGCTGCAAATTCTCCATCGAGCGAAGTTGCCCAACCAAATAAACTGTTTTCGGGTGTAAATTTTCCCAATTCACCCGACAACTTAACCTGTGCTTTGCTGAATTCAAAACTGCCGGTGTGAAGGGTTCTTTTTGCTTCTGTTTTTAATATGGGGAAGAACAACAGAATATAAATCAGACCTTTTGTTATTGTTTTCATGAGTGTTTAATTTGAAGTTTCTTTTAAATAGATCGTTCCAAAATCAAAACCTTTCGTTGCACCAACCGTATAGGTGGTAAAAGGTTTCATTATACTCGAAGAATCCACTTCGTAACCATACGGTATATTAATTTTTAATTGAATTTGAGTTCCGGTTGCCACTTGCTGTGTGAAACCAAACTCTCCATATTGGGTTGTCAGATTTA
>JAQTOL010000397.1 GCA_028748945.1 Paludibacter sp. | reverse complement strand
GGTGGCTGTAGGCCATACTTTGAAAAATGCCCGGATTCTCATGGAACAAATCGAAGCGGGAACTTCCCCTTATACTTTTATTGAAGTGATGACCTGCCCGGGTGGTTGCTTGGGAGGTGGTGGACAACCGATTCCTACCAATGCTGAAATCAGAAAAAAACGAGCGGAATCCATTTATCTGGAAGATTTCAACAAAGTGATTCGCAAGTCGCACGAGAATCCCGAAATTCAATACTTATATGATCATTTTCTGCTAGAGCCTCTGGGTGATAAATCTCATCATTTATTGCACACTGCCTATACTGAAAGATAACGATAATTAATTTCAATATCTGGTTGTATTTCTTATCACTGATGTACAAAATGCTTAATTCGTCCTGAATTAAGCATTTTTGTTTTATTCTTCCAACAAGCAATGTTTTCTTTGTAGTATATCCTCCATTCGATTTTTAAATTTGTCTTTGAAACCATTATTTTTTTATTCGGAAATCGAAAGCATATTATTAATAATAGCTAAAAAACAGCTCAATTTACTAAATTGTACAAACTGCGACATTTTTTTTTAAGATTAGAAAATGAGTTTAAGGCTTTTAAAAATATATCTCCCTTATTTCTATAGTAATAATTATATGCAGATAGTATTTATTACAAAAAGAAATGATTATTTGTCTGATAAATTAATCCCGAATATAATAGTAATTGTATTTATATCAATGAAGTAAATATGCAATAAAAATGCGATTGATCTTTTCTGTAATTTATAATTAAATAATGAAAATAATAACGGCTAATCTTAATAATATTTGCCACATGAGACAGGAGTATGTACTACATAGTTCTTATAATTAGCATTTTAGTCGTTTGTTCGTATATTTGTAATGTGATTTATAACTACATTTTATTGAAAAAAAAAACACTACAAAAGAGAATTTATAAATCCCCTCTGAAAGGAAATATGAAACACAAAGACTCAAAATATGAATTTATTTCTGTTTTAAAAAAGTCGGGCTTTTTTCTGTCCCTGCTTTTGCTGGTAAGTGCCTGCCAGGTTGAAGATTTTGATTTGAGTGGAATTGTCGGATCGAAAGCGCCCGACTTCACACTTAGTACAACGGTCGGAGATCAGGTTCATCTTTTTGACTACAAAGACAAAGTAATCGTTTTGTATTTTTTCGGGAATAATTGTCCTCATTGTATAGCAGAAGGACCTGTAATTGAAAGCGAACTGATCAATCCGTATGTTAATCGGAACGATATTATTGTTTTGGGGCTCGACTACTGGAATGGAGATCCTGATCTAGTCCGGAAATTCAGGCAAATAACAGGATTGACAATTCCTCTTTTACTCGATGCAGGGAATGTTGCAACCAATTATAAAACCACTTACAATCGCATTGTAATAATTGACAAAAGCCTGAATATCGTTTTCTCCGGCACACAATCTGCAGTAAATGATTTACCGGCCGTAAAAGAGAAACTGGATATGCTTTTAGCGAACTAAATTTAAATCGTTCGATAGATTTAATTTCATAAAAGACTTGATTTTTATATTTTGACAAATAAACCCGTCCGTTTCTAAACGAGATGGGTTTGTTTTTTTTACTAATTGTTTCTTCTTATCTTTGCGGTAAATAAACAACTAAACAAAATTATATCTAAATGAAAAAGCACGTTTTTGCGACAATCTGTTTGTCGTTTGGTTTTTTGTCAGTATTTGCTGTTTCTCAAAAGTTGGTTCTGAATTCTCCAGATGCTAAATTATCCATTGAAGCCGAAGTGAATGCACAGGGACAAGCTGTTTATTCGGTTAAAAGGAACCATGCGGTTGTCATTCAACAGTCTGTTTTGGGATTAATTACAGACAATGACGATTTTACCGGGGGAGTCATGATTTCACAAATTTCTCCCGTATCCAAAATGAAGGAAACGTATAATACACCTGCAGAAAAAAGGGTAAACCGGACTTATACTGCAAATTATGCAAGTTTAAAACTCCTGAATTCCAATAAAAAGGAACTGACTATTGAGTTTAAAGCCACTAACGAAGGTGTCGCTTTTCGGTATGTTCTCACGGCTGAAAAACCGATTGCCGTTAAATCTGAAAAAACATCATTTAAATTTGCGATATCGACCAAAGCCTGGTTGCATCCACATGCTAATGTCAAAGAGGGTTGGTGTGAAACTCAACCGAGCTATGAAGAACAATATGAATATGATATCCCTGTGGGAACTACCGCACCCGAAGTGGCTGGCTGGTCATTTCCGGCTTTATTTAAAACAACTGATAACTGGGTACTGATTACCGAGGCCGGTTTAACTCCGGATTATGTTGGAACCCGTTTGGCTCAACAATCACCCGAAGGAGAATATAGTATTGCATTTCCTCAAAAAGGTGAAACCACTCATTCCGACGATCCGGAATATCCGGTTTCAAAGAATATCATTTCAGCCTGGCGCGTTATTATTGTCGGAACGCTCGCTACCGTGGTAGAATCACAAATGGTTACCGACCTGTCACTTCCCGTTGATCCGAAAGCTGATTTTAGTTGGGTGAAAACCGGAATTGCCTCCTGGAGTTGGGGCGTATTGCATGACGATTATACTACTTATCCTGTTCAAAAACAGTTTATCGATTATGCTTCCGAAATGAAATGGGATTATTGCCTGATTGATGCCGATTGGGACCGGAAAATAGGTTACGATAAAATACAGGAACTGGCGGATTATGCCAAAACGAAGAAAGTGGGTTTGATTTTGTGGTATAATTCTTCGGGCGCATGGAATACAACCGTTTATTCTCCTAAAAATGCTTTAGTCGAAAGAGATGCCAGAAGAAAAGAATTTGAACGGATTCATAAAATGGGCATTGCCGGTGTAAAAGTCGACTTCTGGCCGGGTGATGGACAATCTGCAATCCAATATTATTATGATATGATGAAAGATGCTGCTGATTTTCATTTGTTGGTAAACTTTCATGGAACGACTGTTCCACGCGGATGGTCGCGCACTTTCCCTAACTTAGTATCAATGGAAGCTGTTCGTGGTTTCGAATTTACGACTTTCGATCAGAAAGATACCGACAAAGCACCAAAACATTTGACCATGATACCCTATGCACGTAATGTGGTGGGACCAATGGATTTTACACCCGTCTGCTTTGGAGAAATTACGGGTAAAAACCGCAAAACAAGCAATGGAATGGAAATTGCCCTTTCTGTAATTCTTCAATCCGGCGTACAACACTTTGTTACCATTCCGGAAAGTATGGCAAAACAACCGGCTTATGTGATAGATTTTATGCGCAACCTGCCACGTCATTGGGATGATATTAAATTTATTGATGGTTTCCCGGGGAAATATGTTGTTTTGGCACGTAAAAGCGGAGAAAAATGGTATCTGGCAGGCATTAACTCTCAAACTGAAACTCAAAAACTAACCATAGACTTAAGCCCGTTTAAAACTGATTTAAAAGCTGTTTCGCTGATTACCGATGGGGACACGAACCGGAGTTTTGTTCAAAATAAAATTGATATTTCAACACATAAATTAGAAGTGGAAATAAAACCCAATGGGGGATTCGTGGTTGTACTGTAAATATTGAATTAAACAAAAACCAGGCTG
>JAQTOL010000396.1 GCA_028748945.1 Paludibacter sp. | reverse complement strand
AAACAACTCCCGTTGAAGAACAAGCTACTGAATGCGAAACCAATGCCGAAAAACGCGAGAAACTGTATAAATTGGTAAATTCGTTAGTACGTCGCTATATTGACCTTGCCAATGAAATGAAGCAAGCAGGTTACCACAAAGAGGAAGCGGCCAACATTAAAAAGCAGGTCGATTTCTACAACGATCTGAAAGATGAGATAAAACTGAAAAGCGGCGATGCGCTCGATTTGAAGTTCTACGATCCTGCCATGCGCCAGCTAATTGACAACTATGTACGTGCTGAAGATAGCGTGGAAATTTTCAAACTCGAAGATATTTCATTTCTTGATTTGATTGTCAAAGAAGGTGAAGGCGCAATTGATAAACTACCCAATGAAATTAAAAGCAATAAGAAATCTGTAGCGGAAACATTGGTAGCCAATATGCGCAAAATGATTATTAATGAACGTCCAAACAACCCTGCTTATTTTGATAAAATATCCGATCTTCTCAACCAACTTCTGCAAGAGCAAAAAGATGGCAAAATACTGTATAAGGAAATGATTGCTAAGTTGATTAGTAAAATCAGAGAAGTCAGAGGCAAAACAAAACCTAATTATCCAACAGGCATAAATACATCTGGGAAACAGGCTCTTTACGATAATCTTGAAAAAGATGAGAAACTTGCATTAGCCGTTCACGATGCAGTTGTAACTTATGCCAAACATGGATGGAGAGACAATAGTGTACCTGCCAAAATGAAACAGGTGCGTAAAGCTGTTCGATATGCTTTACCTGGTAAAGATGATGAACAGATCAGCGAGATAATGAGTATAATTTCAGCGCAAAAAGAATATTAATGCAAGTTATCATAGTCAATAAAATTCATGTTGAAGTAGAATGGAAAGACATTAAGAATATACATCTTACTGTTTATCCACCTGATGCCCGTGTGCATATATCCGCTCCTTTATCTATGACTGCTGATTCTGTACGTCTATATATTATTACAAAACTCGAATGGATTAATAAACGCATCGAGATGATACGCAATCAGGCGCGTCAGTCTAACCGTGAGTATGTTTCGGGCGAAAATCACTATTACAAAGGTGTACGATACCGATTAAATGTTATTTATCACCAGGCTCCCCCAGTTATTGAATTAAAAGGCACTCAATATATCAATTTATACGTCCGAGAGGGTTCATCTTCCGATAAACGTGGAGAAGTACTCAGGGAATGGTATCGGACTGAATTAAAGGAATCTTTACAGCCTATTGTTACAAAATGGGAAGAAATCCTTCAGGTTCAGGCAAAACATTGGGAAGTAAAACAAATGAAAACCCTTTGGGGTACCTGCAACTCTCGTTCTCGACATATCATTTTTAATCTGGAACTGATTAAAAAACCAACACAATGCATTGAATATATTGTGGCACATGAAATGACTCATTTGGTTGAGCGCCTCCACAATTCAAAGTTCACGGCAATTTTGGATAATCACATACCAAATTGGAGGCAAATAAAAGATGAATTGAATGAGTTTATAGTATAATATGATAATGATCTTTAATAATCAAACTTAATTGTACTCGAACCAAACACGTGCTGTATTTCAATTAGTTATAATTAGTCAATAGCTATTGTCAATTTATTGAACACTAAAAAGCCTTCAAAATCAGGCGATTTGAAGGCTTCATAAAATTTTTGTGGTCCATGCGAACAGATGTCGAACTTTTTCTTTGAAGATTTAGTGCGTTTAGCTAAGCTTGCCGCCTGATGATGCAAAACCGTCTCCAACCTCTTGCAAAGTTCTCCGAACATTTTGGAGAATCTTTGAAAGATTATTCTGATTTCTACAAAAACAAAACGGGGTTCACCAAATGCTTACGGTCAATATACCGGACGAGGGGGCAGTATCACGCATCACCGGAATATCCACATGTCGATTATTTTGATTTAAAAGCAAACAATTCTTTTACCCCATTCTTTCCAGTCATCATTATTACAACTAAAATAAGTCCATAAATAATCTGACGTATATTGGCCGCAATGCTATCAGGCATACCAACAAATCGAAGTGCTTCTGGTAAAAGGACTAAAAATGCTGCTGCTAAAAAACTGCCTTTCAAATTACCTAATCCACCTATTATTACAATTGAAAGAATGAAGATGGATTCATTCACGGTGAAACTTGTTGGGTCAATGTATGAGGTGTAATGTGCATATAATGCACCTGGAATAGCGGCAAACATTGCACTCAAGGTAAATGAAACTGTTTTGGAGAGGTAAACATTTTTACCAATGCATTGACTATAAATTTCATCTTCGCTAATTGCTGTTAATATTTTACCAAAGCCGGATTTGGTAATATTTTGTAACACAAACCAAATAATTGCTACAAAGAAAAGCGAAAGCAACAAAAATGAAATTTTGCTGTCTAAATTGAACCCAAAAAATGAGATAGAAGGAATGCCTGAAATTCCTAAAGGACCTCTTGTTAAGTCCATCCAATTATTCATGATGGAAAAAAGAATGACTTGAATGCCCAAAGTGCAAATGATGAAATAGTCGATCCTTAGTAACTCATTTTTAATTTTGGAATTTCAAAAAAGAAAAGTTGCTGGAGAATTTCAAAAAAGAAATTTTTACTTTTTAGTTTGATCTTTTCCATCAATTTCTTGAAGTTCCATGCGGCGGCAGCCAATAATGCATTGATTTTAGGCGATCTATCACCGTGTAGATAGTTCTGTCCCATTCTAAAGTGTTGCTTTAGGTGTCCTATAACTGGCTCTATGGCTGCTCGTCCTCTGAATTTTTTTCTCTTCGTTCTTTTGACGTATTCACTATCCCGTTTTAGAGGCTTGTTAGCAGTGCTAATTTTTACTCCGTTGATTTCTGTTCTTCCTCTGCCACCACGGTCGTAAACTACTTCCTGCGGCTTGTATTGAAAATTTCGTTCTGCCTGATTTAAAAGGGGTTCAATGGTATGACTGTCATGCGGGTTGCCTACAAAAGAGTCAATTCCCAGGATAACAAGACTCTGCGGATTTATCATTAATCCGATTTTATTCCCAAACTCGTATGGTTTATGTGCCTTTCCTTTTGCAATGCAACAGGTAAAAGGTTTATGCAAACTGTAGATTTTATTTTTGTCATCCTTTCGTTGTTGAATCACCTTGCGGTACAATTCCAGATCATCAGCGTATTTTCTGGTAGCTTCATTGCTTAAATTTCGTTCCAGTTCCCGTAATTGTCTGCCAGCCAATGTCCTTAATTTTAATTGTGCCTTCCTGGCTTTAATCCTGCGTTTTGGATGGGTTGGATTGTGAGTTTCACGAAGTAATTGTTTACTAACCCTTTTGTAGCTCTGACGCTGCCTTATCCCTTCTGTGTCAGCAATTGCATTGCACCGATCGATCACTTTCTTAGCCAGCTTGGCATCGGTTGGGAATGTCGTGTTATTTTCCTGAACGGTTGTATCGGAGAGCACCATTTTGCTTTTTGCCTTGGACCCATGTAAGTTTACTGAATGACTGAATATTTTCTCTACCCCTTCTTCGCCAATACGTTTACGGAAATGGACAAAATCGCTTGGATCGAAAGGGAACCTATGTTGGAAATAAGCTTCTCCGCAGAAGTATTGCATGTAAGGATTCATCTTCCATTCATAT
>JAQTOL010000395.1 GCA_028748945.1 Paludibacter sp. | reverse complement strand
ATCTGCTGGCAGTAGAAATTGGCCTCGACAAGTTGGTTATGGTAACCAAATACGTAAACACACATACGAATAATAATATTTATGGCAATGCTCTTGAGGCCTTAATGGGAGCCATTTATCTGGATTTTGGTTATAAAAAATGTAAGAAATTTGTTGAACAACGCTTGTTTCGCACATTTGTCAATCTTGATCAGGTTGCTGAAAACGAAGTTAATTTTAAATCAAAATTAATTGAATGGTGCCAGAAAAATCACCTTCAAACAGAATTTGTTCTGATTGATGAAAGTTTAAGTAAATCCAACAAACATTTATTCCAATCCGGCCTTACAATTGAAGGAAAAACGATTTGTCTGGGTTGCGGCTCCAGCAAAAAAGAATCCCAGCAGGATGCTTCACGTATTGCCGATCAAATGATTCAATCCAATCCAAATTTTCTGGAAGAACTTCTTACTGAAATTCATCAATCATCTGATGATATATCTACTTCAGCTGAGATACAATAACCAAAGCCAATTCTTTAAATACCAACATCGTCCAATTTTATCAGGGGATATATAATAGCACACTTTTTAAAAATTCGTGCTGTTTTTTGTGTTTTATTTCTATCTTTGTATCCATATAACACCATCTAAACTATTAAAAGTAAGAATAATGGAAACAATACATTTTTCTCAGTTAGTGTTTGCTCAGGCAAAAAAGTATGGAGAGAAGACAGTTATGTGCTACCGTAATAAAATAAGTGATAACTGGAGCACTATTTCGTGGAATTCATTTGCCGGACAGGTTTTGGCAGCTGCAAAGGCGTTTGTCGAATTAGGTGTTGTAGAGCAGCAGCGGGTTGCCCAGTTTTCACAAAATAAAGCTGAAACTTTGGTTGTTGATTTTGCCTTATTTTCCAACAGGGCAACTGTAGTTCCAATGTATGCAACCTCAACCGTCCCACAAGTTGAATTCATTGTAAATGATGCAAAAATTGAAATTATTTTTGTCGGAGATCAACATCAATACAATGTGGCTTCAGAAGTATTGAATCACTCAAAATACCTGAAAAAAATAATTGTTTTCGACAGTGATGTAGTACTTAGCGATACAGATCACAGCATATTTTATGACGAGTTTGTGAAATTGGGAGAAAACTCAACAAAACATATCGAAGTACAGAACAGACAAAATGAAGCTAATGATGAAGATTTAGCCTGTATTTTATATACTTCCGGAACTACCGGGAATCCTAAAGGTGTTATGATGCCTCACAGTTGCTTTAGAGAAGCAATGAGAGTAAATACATTACGCCTGACTTCATTATCCGATAAAGATGTATCCATTGCTTTCTTGCCACTTTCACATGTCTTTGAACGTACCTGGTGCTATTTATGCATTTTCAGCGGGGCAACTATTTATATCAACCAAAATCCGACTGAAATTCAACAAACAATAAAAGATGTACGACCAACATTGATGTGTTCCGTACCACGTTTTTGGGAAAAGGTTTATGCAGGTGTCAACGAAAATCTATCTAAATTCTCTCCTTTAATGCAGGGAGTTGTAACATGGGCTATAGCCACGGGAAAAAAACACAATGTCGATTTTTTGCGTCTTGGTAAAAGACCCGGAATTCTGTTGAAAATCAAATATACACTGGCTGATAAACTTATTTTTTCAAAGGTAAAAAAGACACTAGGTCTTGAAAATGCCAATATGCTACCTACGGCCGGAGCAAAACTTTCCGACGAAATTGCATTATTTTTCAGAAGCATAGGTGTTCCAATTGTATATGGTTACGGTTTAACCGAAAGTACTGCAACAGTCAGCTGTTTTGATTACGTGGGTTATGAGATCGGAACAGTTGGAACGATTGTCCCCGACCTGGAAGTGAAAATCGGAGAAGAAAATGAGATTTTACTAAGAGGAAAAACCATTTTTCCCGGATATTATATGAATCCTGAAGCTACAACTGCTGCATTTACCGAAGATGGTTGGTTCAAAACAGGTGATGCGGGATATATTAAAGACAATAAAATTGTAATGACCGAGCGAATTAAAGATTTGTTTAAAACCTCGAACGGAAAATACATTGCTCCACAGGAAATTGAAACAAGACTTGGAGTTGATAAATACATTGATCAGGTTGCAGTCATAGGCGATGAGCGTAATTATGTGACAGCAATTATTGCACCTTCAATATCAGCACTCGAAGCGTACGCCAAAAAGAATAAAATCCAATATGAAAATGTGGATGAATTATTGCAGTTACAGCCAATTATAGAATTTATGCAAACCCGAATTGCCGAGTTACAAAAAGGAATGGCTAATTATGAATTGATCAAACGCTTCTCTTTAATTCGCAAAGGCTTTGCCATTGAAACCGGAGAATTAACCAATACATTGAAGATTAGAAGGGCAGTCATCATGCAAAAATATAAATTGCTGATTGAGGAAATGTACAAAAAATGAAATACTTCGTGCTACAATTTGAATATAATTGTTACACAAACAAATATATCACGTTACATAATCTATTTTTCGTACTTTTGTAGCATCAAATTTTACAAATACAAATTTTCAAACCAAACCATTATGTTAACAGAAAAGATTGGAACTAATGCAGGCATAATCTATGCTGCTTTAGGAAATGGAGAGTTAAATGTAAAAGCGCTAAAGAAAACCACAAAACTGGCCGAAAAGGATTTAAACCTGGGTCTGGGTTGGTTGGCTCGCGAAGGGAAAGTGAAATTCAAAGAAGTTGATGGAGAATTATTCGTCCGTTTAGCTTAAACGAATCCGGATTAACATGAAAGCGGGAATGATTGAATCATTTACCGCTTTTTTGTTTAATTTTAATGCCGCTGAAGCTTTTTTTTCTATCGAAAAATTTCGGGAATTCAAAAATTGAACGTATCTTTGCAGCCGCTTTGAGAGAAAAGCACCATTCAATTAATAATTAATAATTCACAATTAATAATTGAAATAGAGAATAAAATTGCGAAAATAGCTCATCCCGATAGCTATCGGGAGGTAGAGCAAGACCTTGCCATAAAAAAGAAGGTAATGATTCCGACTTTAATAAGAACTTTGAAATAACGATTTCAAGACTAAAAACAAATTATTGAGAAAATAGCTCATCCCGATAGCTATCGGGAGGTAGAGCAAGACCTTGCCATAAAAAAGAAGGAAATGATTCCGACTTTAATAAGAACTTTGAAATAACGATTTCAAAATTAAAAACAAATTATTGCGAAAATAGCTCATCCCGATAGCTATCGGGAGGTAGAGCAAGACCTTACCATAAAAAAGAAGGAAGTGATTCCGACTTTAATAAGAACTTTGAAATAACGATTTCAAAATTAAAAACAAATTATTGCGAAAATAGCTCAGTTGGTAGAGCACGACCTTGCCAAGGTCGGGGTCGCGGGTTCGAGTCCCGTTTTTCGCTCTCAAATAAAAAAACACAAACGTATCATGCCCGGATGGTGGAATGGTAGACACGAAGGACTTAAAATCCTTTGGCTTCACGGCTGTGCGGGTTCAAGTCCCGCTTCGGGTACGACTATTGAAGATAAAACCCCTTATAATCATAAGATTGTAAGGGGTTTTTGATTTGCTATAAATATGTCAGTGTTCAATATTGCTGCAGAATGAAGTCCAACTTAATT
>JAQTOL010000394.1 GCA_028748945.1 Paludibacter sp. | reverse complement strand
AGTGGAAGGAACGGTTGAAAAAGAAGAAGATACTATTGTCACCTGGTTGACCGAAAATGAAAAATCGTTGAAAATTCATTCCAGCGATTCCGATAACGGAGGACAGCAGGCGGTAACGCATTACCGTCGTATAAAATCGAACGATAAATATTCTCTTTTGGAGATTGAACTCGAGACCGGACGGAAAAACCAAATCCGTGTACACATGGAAGGTATCGGACATCCGATAGTTGGTGATAAAAAATATGGTGCGGAATTGAGCCCTATCGGACGACTTGGTTTACATGCGCGCGTGTTGGCTTTTTATCACCCCATGTCGCTGGAGATTGTCAGCTTCGAAACACCGGTTCCGAGAGATTTCCTGCATTTGTTTCATTAATTTCTGATTTTCTTTCGCTAGCTATAATTTGGTTGATTCGGTTCGATCGAAGGTCTTATTTTTCTCTTATATTTGCATTTTTCCAAACAACGAAAATGCTAATTATTAAAAGATTGCAAACTTTGTTTGCAATCTTTTTTTTTAAAATCTTTCTTTTTGTAAAATATTTATTAGAAATAATTTTATTATTCGGTATAAATATCTATTTTTGTTGCAGGTTTTTGTTAATTTTAAAGCTAAAATATAAACTGTAATTTAATAGGTTAATTATGAAGAAGCTATGCATTTTTATAATCAGTAATTTTTTGTTTCTAATGGTAATCCAATCACAGGAAATAAGTTTAAAGTATGGAAAAGTTACCACCGATGAATTAAACATGAAAGTATATCCGAAAGATACAACGGCTGAAGCTGTCGTCCTATATGATGATGGATATGCATCATACGAATATCTGACAAGTGTTGGTTTTATGGTTGAACTACAACTCAAGAAGAAGATTAAAATACTTAAACCCGAAGGAGTTGATGAAGCAACTATTTCTATCCCATATTATTCAAACAATGCAGGCGACAGGGAGTCGGTTGTGAATTTGGAAGCTTATGCCTATAATCTGGAAAACGGGAAAATTGTAAAGACTAAACTGGAAAAGAAATATATTTTCGATGAAGAACTTAGCAGTAAATACAGGCAATTGAAATTTTCAATTCCAAACGTAAAAGTAGGAACAGTTATAGAATTAAAATATACCAAATCTTCAAACAGAATTTACGAAATGCCCGATTGGCAAATACAAAGTGATATACCTGTAATAAATAGTTTATACGAGGTCAGAATTCCCGAATACTTTATTTTTAATATGGATACCAAGGGATATGAGAGTATTAAAGTAGCAGAAACTTCCGAAAACCAAACGTTTAACTTAGGCTCCGATAGCAATGGTAGCAATACGGTGACTTGTACCAGTAGAGATATTAAATTTACCGCCAAAGATGTTCCGGCATTGAAAGATGAAGAAAATGTCTGGTGTGTTGAAGATTATATGTCCGGTGTACGTTTCGAATTAAACGGAACGAAATTCCCGAATGATTTTTACAGACCCTACACTCAAACCTGGGAGGATTTGGAGAAAACATTGAAAGACAAATCTGATATGGGAAGTAATTTAAAAATGTCGGATCCGTATAAAGATGAAATCAAAGCTTTGGTAAGTTCAACTACCGACGAAAAGAAAAAAATTGAAATGATTTATTCGTTTATCAAAGATCACATTCGTTGGGACGAAAGCTATTCTTTTTATGGAAATAAAGCAAAAGAAGCTGTGAAAAACAGAACGGGTGATAACGGGCAAATAAATATGGTTTTGATAAGTGCCCTGAAGGATGCCGGTATAACTGCTTATCCTATACTCATCAGCCGGCGCTCACAGGGACGTCTTCCCTATACATTCCCATCTTATAATAAGTTGACTACCTTTATTGTTGCAGCTAAAACTACCGATGGTACTACATATTATATGGATGGTTCGGCAATTTACGGTGGACTGAATATGCTGCCTATCAATTTACTTGTTGACAGGGGGCGTGTATTTGAAGAATCAGAAAGTGAAAAATGGGTGGATTTAACGAAAATAGCAAAGAATCAGCAAGTGTTTTTTCTGATGACAACTTTAGAAAATGATGGTACGTTGAAAGGTGATTTAAAAACTGCTTATACAAACCAATTAGCTTATTCTTATAAATCTTCTTATCAGGCAGCCAAAGATTCTACTGAATTTATAGAGAAATTTCAAAATGCAAACCAGATCACTGTCGACAGTTTCAAGATTGAAGGGAAAGAACCCATGTCATCTATGGTTAAGGAAGAAATAAAATTTACGAAGAATTATGAAGTTTCGGGAGATTACCTGTATATCAATCCGATGATATTCCCTCATATTACCAAAAATGCTTTCACTCAGTCCGATCGAAAGTTACCCGTTGAATTTAATTATCCTTATGTTTTTCAAATATCCTGTTCTATGAAAATTCCGGATAATTACAAGATTGAAGAACTACCAAAATCGATTAAAATAGTATTGGAGGATAACAAGGGAAAATGTTTATATCAGGTTATACAGGACGGAAATAAAATCCAACTTAATTACCGCTTCGAACTGAACAACATCATTTTTTCCCAGATGGATTATACGGCCGTTCGGGATTTTTATGGTCAGGTGGTTAATAAAAATACCGAAATGATCGTTTTGAAAAAGATTTGACAACATTAATGAAAATATTCAATGCCTAAATTCAAAATATTAATTTGTTTATTATTTATATCTGCCGGTTGCTTTTCTGCAAACGATAGATCTGATCTGGCAGTTAAATCCATTCCCGATTCCCTGAAAAAAAATGCGTATGCAGTAATACGATTTTCAAACACCGGGTTTGATTATAAGTCTGAAATTAGTGGTACTGAAAAGCATTCGATAGCAATCACAGTTTTAGAAAAGAAAGGAAAAGATTTATCCGATTTCAAATGCTACGGTGATAAATTTACTGAATTAAAAAGTTTTTCAGGAATTTTATATGATGCTGATGGGAAACTTCTTCGGAAATTTAAAATGTCAGATGTCAGAAGCACTGAATATTCGAGTGAATTGGCCTCTGATGCAAAGAGTTATTATTTTGAATGTGAAACACCTTCATTTCCTTTTACTGTACATTATGAATATGAATTGAGTTGTAAAAAAGGTATATTAGCCTTTCCCACGTTTCATCCACAGACTAACTGGAATTTATCTGTTGAGAAGGCAGTATTCAGTCTCATACTACCCTCAAATGTAGAATTTCAGAGCAAAGCAATCAATATGAATGCAAAGCCAACGGAAATAACTGAAAAAGGAAATATCAGGTATGAATGGACAGTTGAAAACCTGAATGCAATTGAACCTGAAGACTTCAGCCCGGGTATTGAAGTCTATGCACCAGAATTATTCACAAATCCTAAAAGTTTTATTTATGATGGAGTTCCGGGAATCATTACCGATTGGGATGCTATGGGGAAATGGCAATACAATTTAAATAGAGACAGAAATATACTCACTGATAATACGAAAGCTAAGATTCTAGAGTTGACAAAGGATGCCAAATCGGACCGGGAGAAGGTGAAAATTCTGTATGATTACCTTGGACAAACAACCCGTTATGTAAGTATTCAACTTGGTATTGGTGGACTTCAACCCATTGCAGCGGCAGAGGTTTGTAAAACCGGGTTTGGCGATTGTAAAGGATTATCAAATTATA
>JAQTOL010000393.1 GCA_028748945.1 Paludibacter sp. | reverse complement strand
CCAATCTAACAAAAAAACGCCATAACATTGTTATGGCGTTTTTTTGTTTAAGAATTAATCGTCAGTTAACTAGATCCATCTTACATAGCAGAAATCCTGACGGTGTGGCAAATCTTCATTTTTTGGGAACATCCTGAAACCATATTTGAAGGTGCCTGCCATATTAAGTTGTTTATCAATATTGAAATACAGCAAAGAACCATCTGTTTTTACAAGTTTCAATTCTTCCACATTGTACAAAACATCTACATTATTTTTACCGGATTTAGTTGTGACCAATTCAATTCCAATTCCTTTTTCGCTTGGATCTTTAACGTCAATTACGATATTGATATTGTTCACTTCTCCGACTTCGGGATTATGAATCATTTTTTCAGGTATATCAATTGATAACACTTCAATGTTATCCCAAGCCAATGCCATTTTCTCTTTCCACGCAGCAATTTCTTTTGCTTTTGCAAAGTTATTTTCCTTTAGTAAACTGGAACGTGTTGCCAGTTTATTGTAAAACCGTTCGATATAATCATCAATCATCCGTTTGGTCGTAAAACGGGGTGTAATTTGTGCTAACGAATTTTTGATTGTTTGTATCCATTCAGGTGAAAAACCTTTCGTGTTCTTGGCAAAGTATAAAGGTACAATTTCATTTTCCAACAAACTGTAAATCGTTGCTGCATCCAACTGATCCTGATGCTCTTGATTCTCGTAAGTTCGTTTCTCCGTTAATGCCCATCCGGCACCTTTGACATAACCTTCCAGCCACCAACCGTCAAGAACGGAAAAGTTTAATACTCCGTTCATCAATGCTTTTTCGCCCGAAGTGCCCGAAGCTTCAAGTGGACGGGTAGGAGTATTCAACCAAATATCTACTCCTGTTACTAAGCGTTTTGCTAAACGCATATCATAGTTTTCAAGAAAAATTATTTTTCCAAGAAATTGTGGTAAGCGTGATATCTCAACAATTCTCTTAATTAAGGCCTGTCCACCTCCATCAGCAGGGTGCGCCTTTCCTGTGAATAGAAATTGAACCGGGCGAAGGGGATCATTTACTATGCGTTCCAACCGTTCCAGATCGGTGAAAATCAAATGGGCACGCTTGTATGTAGCAAAGCGTCGACCGAAACCAATTATCAACGCATTTGGATTTATTGCATCTAAAACAGAAACAATTCGGGATGGATCTCCCTGATTTTTCAACCAGTTTTCGCTAAATTGTTCCTTGATATGATCTATTAATTTGTTTTTTAATGACATGCGTGTATTCCATATTTCCTGATCTGGAATATTATATACACCTTCCCAAATTTTAATATTTGACTGATCTGCGTAAAAAGCCTTTGTGAAATATTTTTCGTAAACCACCTTCCATTCCGATGAAGTCCAGGTTGGGAGATGCACGCCGTTGGTTACATAACTGACATGTAATTCCTCCGGGTAATATCCTTTCCATATTGGTTGAAACATTTCCTGAGAAACCATACCATGTAACCAGCTAACGCCATTTACTTGCTGGCAAGTGTTGCAGGCAAAGGTACTCATGCTGAATTTCTCATTTTTGTCACCCGGTTGTTCACGCCCCATATCAATAAATTCATCCCAGGTAAGTTTCAATTTTTGTGGAAATTCACTCATGTATTTGCTGAATAAACTTTCATCGAAACTATCGTGACCTGCGGGTACAGGCGTGTGAACCGTGTATAAAGAACTTGTACGGACTATCTCAATGGCCTCGTTGAATGAGAGATTTTTATCAGCAATTAAATCGGCTAATCGTTGTGCATTAATTAATGCGGCATGCCCTTCGTTGCAATGATAAACTTCTTTTTCAATTCCAATTTTTTTCAGAGCCAATATGCCACCTACTCCCAATAAAAATTCTTGTTTCATACGATTCTCCCAATCACCACCATAAAGTTGATGGGTTATCACTCTGTCGTATTCACTATTCAAATCGTTGTCGGTATCTAATAAATAGAGTGAGATACGACCAACTGAAACCTTCCACAAGTAGGCATATACAATACGTCCGGGATAAGGAACTTCAATTAAAAGAGGCTCATTGTTGACATCTTTCATTTGCTTGATTGGTAGATTATTGAAGTTTTGTGCTTCATAAACTGCCACTTGCTGACCATCTACTGAAAGCGATTGTGTGAAATATCCGTAACGATATAGGAAGCCAATGGCTGTCAAATTAACGTTACAATCACTGGCTTCTTTCAAATAGTCACCAGCCAAAACTCCCAAACCACCAGAATAAATTTTCAAGACTTCGGTCAAGCCATATTCCATACTGAAATAGGCAATTGATGGTGCTTTCTCGTTTTTAGGGGCATTCATGTATAACTGGAAATCATCGTAAACGGCATTTACCTTTTTGATAAATTCCACATCTTTTCCCATTGCCATGAGCTTTTCATAAGGCAATATGTTCAGCAATAAAACAGGATTTGATGCTGCTTCAATCCAAGCTTCTTTATCAATATGTCTGAACAAATTTTTAGCATTACTATCCCATGTCCACCATATATTTTGGGCAATTTCTTCCAGCTTATTTAAACTTTCGGGCAAACTTGATTTTACATTAATCTGCCTTAAGTTGCTTTCATTGACATTGTTGACTCTAATTCTCATAATTTTTATATCTTTTTAAATTACTAATACCATTTTCGAACCTGAAAAACGACCTATCTTTTTCTAAACCAATTAATTCTACAAAAATAATATGAAATGGAATATAAACGGTATAATTGATATTAAAACTGTTGAATTTTATTTCAATCGTTTGCATTCAATCAAAAATACGACTATTATTATTGATTTTAAGTTTTATTTCTTTTGTTTTTGTTTGACAGCGCTATGTGATATGCTGAATCATAATAAGGAATAAAATGTTTCCAAAGTGCTTTCTCAGCAATAATACCTGCTTCTTTACGTACGACATTGATTTCATTTTCATCAAAAGTTGCAAATTGATCTATCATTTCTGCAATATGAGTAGCCACTAGATACCCGTTGTAGTCGGAACGATGTATAACACCTACTCCTTTACTGATGCTTTGCGGCTCATGCGATACCCATTGGCCAAAACCCGATAAATCAGTAGTTATTGTAGGAACTGAAAAAGCCACACTTTCAAGTGGTGTGTATCCCCATGGTTCATAATAAGATGGGAAAACGGTTAAGTCCATTCCAATTAATAAATCGTAATATGATTTATTGAAAATACCATCGGCTCCATTCAGATAAGAAGGAACAAAAATAACTTTCACTTTTTTTGTTTGTTGATTTGTAAAGTGAAACCAATGTATGGCTGACATAACATTATCGTTAAAATAGTCGTACAAATCGTGAGTTGTAAACCGGTTCGTTGAATTGAATTTCAATTCGGGATGAAGTAAACTTGAAGCCAAATCAGCTCTGAAACCCTTGATATAGGCAGGAACCATGATAAAGACCACCACTTCCTTTTTTAAGTTCGGTTTTTCAGATAGTAATTTTAATGATTCAATAAAAGTATCGATACCTTTATTTTGATATTCATAACGACCTGCAGTGCTCACAAACAGAATATTAGCATCTAATTCATATCCGAGCAGCGTTTCTGCAACATGACGTAAAGTTTTACGAGCTTCCTGCCGTGTTGAAGTGAATTTCTTGCCTTT